>CAVLCX010000046.1:0-9597 GCA_963661525.1 bacterium | reverse complement strand
GCTTATGGTAATGCTTATGGAACCTGAATTTTGTGCTTCATTAAGAGGAGCAAAAACAGCAGATGAGTTCCTTTCAATTATAGATAAAAAAGAAGCTGAAAAATATCCTGAAGAGCCAAAGGCAGAAGTTCCTAAAAAAGAGGGATACAGAATTTTAGCTGTTACAGCCTGCCCGACAGGTATTGCACATACTTATATGGCAGCCGAAGCACTTGAAAAAGCAGGCGAAAAGCTTGGCTATCCGCTCAAGGCTGAAACAAACGGTTCAGGCGGAGCTAAAAATATTTTAACCAAAAAAGAAATTGAAGAATGTGACGGCATTATCATTGCTGCCGATAAAAATGTTGAAATGGCACGATTTGACGGTAAGCCTGTAATCAAAACTTCGGTTTCAAACGGTATTAACAAGCCGGAAGAACTTATTCAAAAAATTGTTAACGGTAAAGCTTCAATTTATCACGCAGAGGGTGATGAGCTTGAAGCAACGGATGACGATGAAAAAGAAGGCTTCGGCCATAAGGTTTATAAGCATTTGATGAACGGTGTATCGCATATGCTTCCTTTCGTAGTAGGCGGCGGTGTGCTTATTGCTCTCGGCTTCCTTATTGACACAATCGCAGGCAATGCAGATGTCGGTGGAACATTCGGTTTCACAAATCCTATTGCTTCTGCTGTGTTCTGGATAGGTAAAGCTGCATTTGCACTTATGCTTCCTATCCTTGCAGGTTTCATTGCGCAGTCTATTGCAGACCGCCCGGGTTTGCTTCCGGGTATTGTAGGCGGTGTGTTTGCGGCAAACGGTTATACTTTCCAGGCATTTATGGAAAATAAAGACCTTGTTGGTGACAGCAGTGCCGTATCAGGTTTCCTCGGCGCACTTCTTGCAGGTTTCGTAGCAGGCTTGCTTGTAAATCTTCTTAAAAAAGCATTTTCGTGGATGCCTAAATCAATGGACGGTATTAAACCTGTATTTATTTACCCACTTTTAGGCACACTTCTTATGGGTATATTTATGTGCCTTGTAAATCCTGTTGTAGGTGTAATCAACACAGGTGTTTCAAACTTCCTTTCATCACTCGGTGATACAAGTAAGCTTCTCCTTTCAATTGTACTTGCAGCAATGATGGCAATTGATATGGGCGGCCCGTTCAACAAGGCGGCTTATGTATTTGGCACAGCAGCTATTGCAGACGGTAACACTTGGATTATGGCGGCAGTTATGATTGGCGGTATGGTTCCACCTATTGCAATTGCTCTTTCAACAACATTTAATAAGAAAAAGTGGAATAAAGAAGAACTTAAGAGCGGCCCTGTTAACTATCTTATGGGACTTTGCTTCATTACCGAGGGTGCAATTCCTTACGCTGCATCTGACCCGCTTCGTGTAATTCCTTCCTGTATGGTTGGTTCTGCTGTTGCAGGCGCACTTACTTCACTGTTTAATGTAACTTGTCCAGCTCCTCACGGCGGTATATTCACATTCATTGTATGTGACCATCCGCTCCTTTATATAGTAGCTCTTGCAGCAGGTTCGGTAGCAGGCGCATTTATGCTTTCACTTTTAAAGAAAAATGTTAACAGCACGGTTAAATCAAAATAATAAATTTCAGATTGGAGAATAATTATGGTTTCAAAAGTTACTAAAGTTACAAATGAAATGGGCTTTCATATGAGGCCGGCAAATGTTTTTGTAACAGCAATGACTAAATACACATCAAATATCAATATTATTGCCGGTGATAAAAAAATCAACGGTAAAAGCATTATGAATATAATGGCAGCTTGTATTAAGTGCGGTACAGAAATTACAGTTGAATGTGACGGCGCAGATGAACAGGCTATGCTTGATGAAGCAATTGCTCTTATTGAATCAGGTTTTGGCGAATAATATTTAATTCAAAAGGTGCAGTGCAAAAACATTGCACCTTTTAGTATAATGAGGGGGAATAGTTATGCTTAAGGGAATAGGCGCAAGCCAAGGTTGCGGTATCGGCAACGCAGTTGTTATTAACGATGCGGCACTTGATTATAACCATATTAAATATACTACTGCCGGTGAAGAAAAAGAAAGGCTTCAAAAAGCAGTAGACAGTTTTATTAAAGAAACAAGGCAGCTTGTGCAAGATGTTAAAAAAAGCGCAGGCGATAAAGAAGCGGAAATATTAGAGGGGCATATAGTTATGCTGTCCGACCCGTTTATGCTTTCGCAAATGCAGGATAATATTGATTCAGGCTCGGTAGCCGAAAAGGCTGTTGATACTGTTTGCTCAATGTTTATTGATATGTTTTCCGGCGTTGATGATGAACTTACTCAGCAAAGGGCAAGTGATGTAAAAGATATTAAAGACAGCCTTTTAAGAATACTTCTTGGTGTAAACAGTGTTGATATTTCAAAAGTTGCTAAAGGCTCTGTACTTATTGCTAAAGATTTTACTCCTTCAATGACGGGGCAGATAAATAAAGAAAATGTAAGTGCAATTCTTACAGAAGTAGGCGGAATTACAAGCCACAGTGCTATTTTGGCAAGAGCTATGGGTATTCCTGCCGTACTTTCAATAAATAATGTTTGCGAAGAAATTAAAAACGGTGATTTGGTTGCTGTTGACGGTTTTAAGGGCAAAGTTATTGTGTCCCCGACTGATGATGAAATTAAAGAGTTTGAAAAAAAGCAGGAAGACTATCTTAAAGACAAAGAAAGCTTAAAGCAGTATTTCGGCAAACCTACCGTTACAAAATCAGGAATTAAAAAAGCAGTTTACGGTAATATCGGCAAGGCTGAAGATGTGCAAAATGTACTTCAAAACAGCGGTGAGGGTATAGGCCTTTTCAGAACGGAATTTCTGTTTATGGACCGCCAGAGCGAACCGAGTGAGGAAGAGCAGTTTGAAGCATATTCAACCGTAGCTAAAGCTATGGACGGAAAAGAAGTTATTATTCGTACTCTTGATGTCGGCGGGGATAAAGATATTCCTTATCTTAATATTGAAAAAGAAGATAATCCTTTTTTGGGGCACAGAGCTATCAGGTATTGCCTTGATAATAAAGAACTGTTTAAAAAGCAGCTTCGTGCTTTACTCAGAGCAGCTGTATACGGAAATATAAAAATAATGCTTCCGCTTGTAACTTGTGTAGAGGAAGTAACAAGTGCAAAAGCATTGATTAAAGAATGTGAAACTGAACTTGCAAGTGAGGGCAAGGAATACAGAAGTGTTGATGTAGGTATTATGGTTGAAACACCGTCGGCTGTGTTTATTTCGGATATTTTGGCAAAAGAAGTTAAGTTCTTTTCAATCGGTACTAATGATTTAACCGGTTACACTATGGCGGTTGACAGAGGAAATGCAAAAGTTGAAAATCTTTATGATGTATTTCAGCCGTCCGTGCTTCGTGCAATTGAAACCACAATTAAAAATGCCAAGCAAGCAGGAATTCAAGTAGGTATGTGCGGCGAAGCTGCGGCAGATTCAAAGCTTATTCCTTATTTGATAGAATGGGGACTTGATGAATTTTCTGTTTCGCCCGGCAGCATTTTACAAACCCGTAAAACTATTTGCGAATATGACAGGTAGTTTTATATATAACTAATCCCTAAACAGAAAAGCAGGCAGGATATAATTTCCCTGCCTGCTTTTCTTACTTTTTTCATTTTCTGTTTTGTTTAACAGTAATTATTATATGACATCTTGTCATAATTGTCAATAATAAAATATGACATAATGTCATTAGGTGATTATATGGGTGAAAACTTAAAAAAAATAAGAAAAGACAGGGGAATGACTCAAATTGCACTTCAAATGCAAACGGGGATAGAGCAGGCTTTGATTTCAAAGTATGAAACGGGCGAGCGTATTCCCCCAACCGAAACGCTTATTATTTTGGCAGATTTTTTTAATACCAATATAGATTTTTTACTTGACAGAACAGATAATCCTGAAAAGATATAAAAATAACCTCTAATGAAGTATCATTAGAGGTTTATTTTATATAGTATTGATTATTTCTTTTGTGGGCCGTTATAACCGTTTTCTTCCTGGAATTTAGCAATCTTGTCAATAACAGAAAGTACAACATCAAATCCGTCGCCTACTGTTTCCATTTCAAAACGCTCCGGCATATCACGCCAGGTGTGATAATAGTAAGTAAGCATTGGGTTTTGAGCAGCAAAAGTAACTGATTTAACGCCTGCTCTTGTCATAGGGGTTGAATCACAGCCGCCGACAGGGTTGTGGATGCATCCGTTTGTGAGTGATTTAATACCCATTTCGTTAAATGTATCTTTAAACATTTTTTCCATATCGGTATCAAACCTAACACCTTGCCAGTCATCTTTAATAACAACTTCAAAGTAATCCTTATCGGCAACGGAGTCAATGTTAATATTCCAAGCATTTTTTGTTAAATCATCAAAACGATGTTCTTGTGCAAAGTACATTGAACCTCTTAATCCTGCTTCTTCAGAACCGATGTTAGCGTCAACTATGCGGCAGTTCTTTGGCATTTTATCAGGATTTTCCTTGAAATACTTAATTACTGCATAGCTTAAGCCGATACCTGTTGCATTATCCATAGCGCCGCGGGAAGCGTTTCTCGGATTAGGGTCACCCCACATTACAACGAATAATGAACCAATAATTGTTACAATAGGAACGAAGTTCATTATATACATAAATTCATCCCATTTGTAGGATTCGAGTAAGCTTGCTGCCCAAGCTGCGCCAGCATTTTGGCAAATGTAGGTTACAGACATAAAAATAGAAAAAAGAGCAATAAAGAAGAACGAAACTGCACCAAATCCTACTTTACCGTATGTAGCAATAAGACCCATAATAGGTTTAGTGTCTTTATATTTATATGCATGCTCACTGTGTCTCCAACACCAAGAGGTGTCCGTATGACCTGAAAGAATAATTGTGTAGTCATACTTTCCATCCTCAGGTTCTAAAATACCGAGAGTGTTACGGCTGATTTCCTGCGGGAAGAACATATCAAACCAAGTCTTGTAGAAGAAGCAACTTGCTACAAGCCATAAGATGGAAATGAAACCGAGTGCACCGAGTGCATACCAAAGATTATAAAAGTTTAAAGAATTTGCAATAATTACACCTATGCTGAGAATTACTCCTGCCCAGCCTGCATAGCTAAGTCCGCCGATACCCGAGCGAGGAGATACTGCAAATTCCTCTGTTTGCGGTTCAATGCCAATTTCACGGAGCTTTTCACCCATATATTTATGTAATTTTATTTCTCCGTCAGAGCCCGGCAAACGCGAGCCGATTTTATGTGCTGCGTGTTCAACGATGTCCATTGCTTCACGCGCATATTTTCTGTTTTCTTCTTTCATCACACAACCTCCATAGTCAAATTTATAATAAAACAAAAAAACGGTAGCTTTATTTTACTACCGTTTTAAAATAATTGCAAGTATATTGTATATTTTAGCTGTATAAATATACAAAAATATTAAATCATACAATAAATCAGCTTAAATGATGAATAAATATTCCTGAAAGAAGCTTTGGTTCAAACCAAGTTGACTTCGGTGGCATAATCAAATCCATGTCGGCAATTGACATAAGGTCATCAATTGAAGTCGGATACATTGCAAATGCAAGGTGCATATCTTCCTTGCATCTTTTCTCAAGTTCATCAAGACCTCTTATTCCGCCGATGAAATCTATTCTTCTGTTTGTTTTCGGGTCATCAATATCAAGAATAGGGGAGAGCAGATTATCCTGAAGAATTGATACATCAAGCCTTTTAACAGGGTCGCTTTCATCAATGATTTCAGATTTAGCTGTAAGCTTGTACCAGCTTTCACCGATAAGCATACCAAAAGTATGGCGCTCGCAAGGTTTATACTGCCCACCGACTTTTTCAACATCAAATTTATCAGATATTGCGGTGATGAATTCATCATCACTCATACCATTTAAATCTTTTACAACTCTGTTATAATCCATAATTTCAAGCTCATCATCAGGAAAAGCAACGGATAAGAAAAAGTTGAATTCTTCTTCTCCGGTAAAATCAGGTTTTTCATTTCGCCTTTTTTGGCCTACTTTAACTGCCGATGCACATCTGTGATGCCCGTCGGCAATGTACAATGCGCTGATTTTATCAAATTCGCCCGAAATAAGATTTATTGTATTTTCGTCATCAATTTTCCAAACTGTTTGTTTAACCGAGTCTGATACAAAGTCATAAATAGGTTCGCTATTATTTACCCAAGCGTTTACGGCATTGCTGATTGTATCGTTTTTGCGGTATGTTAAAAAAATCGGGCCGGTATTTGCATTGCAGGTGTCAACATGGTGAATACGGTCTTCTTCTTTTCTTGCAAGGGTGTATTCGTGCTTTTTAATTATATTATTCATATAATCATCAATTGATGCGCAGCCTACTATACCTGTTTGGCTTCTGCCATTCATAATTTGCCTGTAAATATAAAAACAGGGTTTTTCATCTTGAATAAGTGCGCCTGTTTTTTCAAGATTTTCAAGATTTTCCTTTGCTTTTTGATATACTTCGTCACTGTATACATCAGTGCCTTTCGGTAAATCAATTTCAGCCTTGTCAATATGTAAAAATGAATATGGATTTCCCTTAACAGCCTCTCTTGCTTCGTCACTGTTCATAACATCATAAGGAAGTGCCGGAATAAGTTCCTGCTTTGATTTTTCAGGTCTAAATGCTTTGAAAGCACGGTATAAAGCCATAATTATTATTTTCCTTTCTCTTGTGTGTTTTTATCATATATAAGGCGAAGCCCGTCAATAATTAAGTTTTTATCAACTATTGCCTGTGTTTCGCAATGCTTTGCTATTACACTGCCAAGCCCGCCTGTAATAATAACTGCTGCTTTTTCACCAAGCTCTTTTTCAAATCGTTTAACAAGTCCGTCAATCATTGCGGCAGTTCCGTAAACAGTACCGCTCCTCATACAGTCAATAGTATTTGTGCAAATAGCATTTTTAGGAGCAGTTATGTCAATTTGCGGAAGCTGGGCTGTTTTTGAAGATAATGCATTTAATGCTGTTTTAACACCGCACAATATTGAACAGCCGATAAAGTAACCGTTTTTATCAATAACCGAAGCTGTGGTTGCAGTGCCTAAATCAAATATTATTTGCGGGCAAGGATATTTGTCAATGCTTGCAACTGCGCCTGCTACCATATCTGCGCCAAGTTCGGCAGGGTTGTTTGTTTTTATATTAAGCCCTGTCTTAACCCCCGGCCCGATTACTATGGATTTTTTGCCTGTAATAAGCATAATTGCTTTTGATACAGTGCGGATAAGCGGCGGCACTACTGATGAAATTACGCTTCCTTCGATACTGTCAGGGTTTATTTTGCATATTTCAAGTATGCTGTGCAGTTTGATTGCGTATTCCTCAGCCGAGTCATTAAGTGAAGTTGAAAGGCGGCATTCATTTACAAGCTCTTTCCCTTCAAGAAAGCCGAGAACAATATTGGTATTGCCGATGTCAACAGCTAAAATCATTTTTATCTTCCCTTTCTGCCGAGTGTTGTAAGCTTAACGATTGTTGGTGAAAGAATGATGTTTGCACCAAGCTCAAATAAGAAGTTGAAGCCTACAAGACCTGTTATCATATAAACAAATGCGTTTGTTCCGCCTGCCCATTCCTTGATTGTGTCAAAGAAGAAAAGGCGACAACCGATTAAAAATATACCTGTGTTAACAACAGGGCAAACAATTGCGGAAATAATTGTTGCAATTGCTTTGTTTTTACTTTCGAGTAACTTATAAATTCCGCCGGCTAAAAGGCCTGCAAGCGCACCTTTTAATATAACGGTAATTACTGTTCCGGCAGGGTTGACAGTTAAAAATGCCGCTGCGTCACCTGAAAGTAAAACGGTAACGCCGAATACAAGACCAAGCCACGCACCTGATAAAGCACCGTAAAGCGAAGCACCTACTACTATCGGAATAAGTACGAGTGAGATTGAAAATGGGCCGAAGTGTATAAAACTGCCTAAAAGTTGCAATACTACCACGATTGCTGAAAGCAGTCCTACTCCGGCAATTTTTTTTGTGTTTGTTTTCATATTAAATTTCCTTTCTGCTACTGTTCCTAAGCTAAAGTGCAAAACACACAAATGCACTAAACTTTGGCAATCTATTTTGCCGGCGGATACAATGCGAATACATTATATATTATTTTTTATTATAAGTAAATATTTTTATACAAAAAAGACGGTAATCCAATTTCTTGATTACCGTCTTAAATATTTGAGGTTTTTGCGGCTTACCAGCTTCCGCCGCCGCCACCGCCGACTCCTCCGCCGGAAAATCCGCCGCCACCGGATGAAAAGCCTGAGCCTGAGCCTGATGATTTAGGCATTGTTACCATATAGTTACTTGCTGTATTCATTGTGTTTCTCATAAATCTTCCAAAGGTCATATATGAGTATGGATAGTAGCTGTAATACCAATGCGGAGCTTCCATAGTAATACTTTCAAATTTTTTCATCCATTTGTCAGATACACCGAGTACATATGCATAAGGCAGGATATTATAAAAGTATTCGGGATTATCATTTACAAGCTCTTCAAGCTTTTCCTTTTCTGCACTTTCAAGGAAACTTTTAAATCCGTTTATTCTGCCGAGCATTTTTGTGCCTTCATCAGTCCTTTTTCTGATAAAGAATGAAAGTATGAACGATAATACCGAAATGCACACCCCGATAAAAGTAAACATTGATTTATATTTGCCGTCAAAAAGATTTGAAAAATCAAACAAAACAGCAAATAAGCTTAATGCGGATAATGCCCAGCCTGCAATTCGCATATAAAGTGACTTTAAATTAAAAACCATATGCCTTTTTTTAGGCTCATTATGAAGTTCGCGAATTAAGTTGAGCGTGTTATAAAAGCTATCTTCTAAATCTTCTTTATATACTTTGTTTCTTGCTCCGTTTGAAAAAAGACCGTTGAAGAATATTTCTTTATCTTTGTCATTTCCGGTATATGAACTTTTAAGTGATTTTATTACAAAGTCGCTTTTTCGCTTACTGCCTGTGTCAATTTCTTCAATTTGAACATATCCGTCATTTGCAAGTTCAATCAGCAGGGCAGTAAGCTTTTCGTTTGACGCTATTATTCCGTCACGCCAAAATATAAGTTCGGCACTGTTCATATTATCGGGAGGGTAGAACTCAACTGTTTCAACCGCTTTTTCATCTTTACCGTATTTAAGCCAAAGTATAAATACGGTGTTTAAAACGATAATAGGTATTATCAGCAAAAGTGATAATTTGAAATTATATAAAGCTTTGTTAAAATAAAAATATCCCTCATCAAGTTCTAATCTTACCGTCAATGCTTCATTTGGTTCAAGCGTTTTTGTTAAATTACCGGTTATCACATTTTCGTTAACATTATAGTTAATATCATATGTTCCGGCTGTACCGTATTCACCGGTTGAAAAGCCGAGTTTTGATTTATCAAAAGCTTTGGGCATAGTGATTTTAAATGTTACATTTTGAATGTAAGTATCCCAGCTGTCACCTATTATGTTATAGTACAATTCATCAAAACCCACATTTGTGTCTTCGCCAAGCATATAAGTATACGAA
>CAVLCX010000045.1:0-9653 GCA_963661525.1 bacterium | reverse complement strand
TCACTTCTTCTCTCACGAATTTCTTTATCTGCATCGTGGCGAAGCTTGTGTATTTCATCCTTTGCTTCAACAAGCCTTGCTTTTTTTGTAGCTTCGGCTTCGGTTAAAGCATTATTTATAATTTTGGTTGCTTGCTGGGTTGCAGAGCCTATTTCTTTTTCGCTTGTTTTCCTGCGGTGTTCACCGCCGAGAATAAAGCCTAAAACGCCAAAAATTATTGCACATAAAACACCGACTATAATCGGTACAATTATACTACTCATTATCAAACAGCACCTCCTTCTTCATAAATTTTAATTTCTTAAGTTTCTAAATCTCGAAATTTTACCATCAGAAAAGGTACAGTTTATAATGCAAATTTTACTAAAAGTCATACAAAATTTCATAACAATATGTAAAACTTATCTAATAATATACACCTATATGTTGTATATGTCAAGTTTTTTAAAGCAGTTGATATGTATATTGTTTGCGGTAAAAATTACCGAACTTAATACAAAGTGAGTATTTAAGCGGGATTTGGCAAAAATATGTGTTGACAATAATTTTTTTTGGTGTTAAAATGAACTCAAATCAATGATAAGGATATGATTTGCTTCAAGCTTTTTTCAGAGAGTATACGGTGGGTGCAAGTATGCAAAAGCCAAGTAAATTACCACCTTTGAGTGCCTTTAATACGGGCCGGGTTCTCCCGTTACAGAGTAAACGAGTGGCGCATATTTCATACTTCATTTTTATGTTTGTGCGCAATTCAGGTGGAACAGTGGATTTTAATTCACCCTGATTTATTTCAGGGTGATTTTTTATTTTAGGAGGAAATAACTATGATTATTAAGTTGAAAGACAGTTCGGTTAAGGAGTATAGCGCACCTACAACCGCAGCTGAAATTACAAAAGATATTTCAATGGGTCTTTACAGAAATGCTTGCTGTGTCAGCATAAACGGTAAAATTGCAGATTTGCGCACCGTTGTTGACGGCGATTGTGATTTTGAAGTGCTTACATTTGATGATGAAGACGGTAAAAAAGCGTTTAACCATACTGCTTCTCATGTAATGGCGCAGGCTGTTAAAAGGCTTTATCCAAACGCAAAGCTTACTATCGGCCCGGCTATTGAAAACGGTTTTTATTATGATTTTGATGTTGATACACATTTTACACAGGATGACCTTGATAAAATAGAAAAGGAAATGAAAGCTATTGTTAAGGGAAATTATCCTATTGAAAGATTTGAACTTCCTGCCGATGAAGCTATTAAGCTTATGGAAGAAAAGGGTGAACCTTACAAAATTGAACTTATTAAGGAACATTCAGAAAAAGGCGAGCCAATCAGCTTTTATAAGCAGGGCGAATTTACAGAACTTTGTGCCGGCCCTCACATTCCTGAAATGAAAGTTATTAAGGCATTTAAACTTACTAACTGCACAGGTGCTTATTGGCGCGGAGATGAAAAGAATAAGATGCTTTGCCGTGTTTACGGTATCGCATTTCCTAAAGCTTCTATGCTTGAAGATTACCTTAATGCATTAGAAGAGGCAAAGAAGCGTGACCATAATAAGCTCGGCCGTGAACTTGAACTCTTCACTACTGTTGATTATATCGGTCAGGGTTTGCCTATTCTTTTACCAAAGGGTACTAAAATTATTCAGACTTTACAGCGCTGGGTTGAAGATGAGGAAGCAAAGAGAGGCTGGCAGCTTACAAAAACACCTCTTATGGCAAAGAGTGATTTATACAAAATTTCAGGCCATTGGGACCATTATAAAGACGGTATGTTTGTAATGGGTGATGAAGAAAAGGATAAAGAAGTTTTTGCACTTCGCCCTATGACTTGCCCGTTCCAATACCAAGCATATCTTAACAGACCTCGTTCATATCGTGATTTGCCGCTAAGATATGACGAAACATCAACTCTTTTCCGTAATGAAGCTTCGGGTGAAATGCACGGTCTTATTCGTGTTCGTCAGTTCACAATCAGTGAAGGCCACCTTATGTGCCGCCCTGACCAGCTTGAAAATGAGTTTAAGGCTTGCCTTGAATTAACCAATTATATGATGGAAACAATTGGTCTTAAAGAAGATTTAACATATCGTTTCTCTCAATGGGACCCTAATAATCGTGAAAAATATATCGGCACTGAAGAACAGTGGAATGAAGCCCAGGGAGTTATGAAAACTATTCTTGATGACCTTAATATTGATTATAAAATCGGTATCGGCGAAGCTGCATTCTATGGCCCTAAGCTTGATATTCAAATTAAAAATGTATTTGGTAAGGAAGATACACTTGTAACTATTCAAATTGACCAAATGCTTGCCGAAAAATTCGGTATGGAATATGTTGATAAGGACGGTATTAAGAAAAATCCTTATATCATCCACAGAACTTCAATCGGCTGCTATGAGCGTACACTTGCATTACTTATTGAAAAGTATGCAGGCGCATTTCCTACTTGGCTTGCTCCGGTTCAGGTTAAGCTTCTTCCTATTGCAGACCGCCACCTTGATTATCTTCTTGAAGCTAAAAAAGCACTTGAAGCAAAGGGCATTCGCTGTGAAGTTGATGACAGAAGCGAAAAAATCGGATTTAAAATTCGTTCTGCCCAGCTTGAAAAAGTGCCTTATATGGTACTTGCAGGTGATAAGGATATTGAAAACGGTACAATTTCTGTTCGTACCCGTTCAGGCGGAGATAAGGGTGCAATGACACTTGATGAATTTGTTGAAAAGATTGTTTCCGAAGTTGACTCTAAATCACTTGAACTTACTATGTAATTTTTTATGCAAACAATTGATAACGCACTTGATAAATTGTCTAAATCAAAATTTCGTTCTTCTTTTCATCTAAAAGCAAAGGATATTGCTTATATAGATGAAAAGGGAATGGATATAATAAAATCTCACGCAGAAGATTTTATAAGCGAAAAGCTTGCGCCGGCTTGTCCTAAAAATGACGGAAAGCAAACGCCGATGAAAAATCATCCGGTGTTTATTGCACAGCATGCGTGTGCCTGCTGTTGCCGCTCTTGCCTTGAAAAGTGGTATAAAGTACCGCAGGGCAAGGCGCTTACTAAAACGCAGCAGGAAAAAATTGTAAATCTTCTAATGGCGTGGATTGAAAAAGAATATGAAAATAAAAGTAACGGAGCTATCAAAAGATAGTTCCGTTGTTTTTTGAAAAAAATTCCATTTTCTATATAGTATATACCTGCTCAAAATGTGCAAAATATAACAGAAATAATTACATTGTTTATTAGGAGAATGAATATGAAAGCAACCGGTATAGTCAGAAGAATTGATGATTTAGGCAGAATTGTTATCCCAAAAGAAATCCGCCGCTCATTTAGAATTAAAGAGGGTGACCCGTTAGAAATTTTTACTGATGCCGAGGGAGAGGTTATTTTTAAAAAATATTCACCTATTGGTGAGTTATCAAATTTTGCAAGCCAATATGCCGAAGTATTGCATAAAAACGGCGGGCTTCCCATTGCAATTATGGATAATGACCATGTTGTTGCAGCTTCCGGAATCAGCAAGAGGGAAATTCTTGAGCGAAGGGTTACAAAGAATCTTGAAGAACTTATGGAAAGCAGGGCAATTCATATTACTAATGATAAAATTCCGTCTGTAAGCGCTATTGAGGGATATGACAGAAAGGCAAATGTTGTTTATCCTATTATATACGGTGGGGATGTTTCCGGCGCGGTTTGTATGATTGAAGACGAAAATCATACGCTTCCAAGTGAAACGGATATTAAACTTGTTCAGGTTGCAGCCGCATTTTTGGGAAAACAAATGGAATAAGACTTTGTGCATATTGTACAAAAAACACAATTCGATTTTGTACAATGTGTTACATAGGTAGAAAGTCGAAAAAAGGTCTTGATTTTTCATTTTAAGGGACTATAATGTAGGCATTGAGAGGCAAACAAAGAAACGCACGAGGTGCAAATAGGCAGATGAAAAAATTTCAAGACGAGGCATACGGATACATTAAAGATATGTTCGCTCAGCACCATATGGTCAAGCGAGTGGTTCTCTCCCTTATCAGTATCATCGTAATGGGTTTTGGAATTTCGCTGTTTTCGCTTTCGGGTTTCGGTGTTGACCCTTTCACTTCAATGAATATGAATGTAGCAAGCACCATTGGTATGGGCTTTGGTACATATCAAATGATTATCAATCTTGTTATTTTAATGTTTGTCGTTATTGTAGCACACAGAGGATTGGTAGGTGTCGGAACGGTATTCAATATGGTAGGTTGCGGTTATTCTTGCGAGTTTTTCCAAAATCTATTCGCTCCGATGGTAAATGAGCATTATACCTTAGCGCTGAGAGTACCCCTTCTCTTAGCGGGTATAGTTACTCTTTGCTTTGCTTGTTCATTATTCTTTACAGCAAATGTCGGAGTTGGCCCTTATGATGCTTTAAGCTTTATGCTTGCACGGTCAACAAAGTTTCAATATAAATGGATGAGAGTTGCAACTGATGTAACCGTAGTGCTAATCGGTTTGATAGTAAGCGGCGGTGTATCGGCAATACTTGCAGGTGATATTTCAAAGGTTAAAAATATCGGCATAGGCACGGTAATTACAGCTTTTTGTATGGGGCCGCTCATCAATGTATTTAACAAGTATGTTTCGGCAAAGATATTCAATGTTGATTATGAAAAAATCAGCAAAAATGTTGCATTCTTTATGCTAAAAGGTGCAATGGTTAAGAATTCAGTTCCAAATCATACTGAAAGAACAAAGTTTAATAACGATTCAACCGTGGCTGAAGTGTTATCAGAGTCAACAAGGTTGTAGAAAATATTTTTCTCAACCTTTTTATATACCAATTACGTTTTCACATAAATTTTACCCCTTAAAAAGAAAAAGGTATTCCGTTATGGAGTGCCTTTTTCTTTTGCTGTTTTTTATCTTTTAATAATTTATATAAATCCGCTTGCATATATATTTTTTGTAAGCGTAGGGTTGAAATTACATAAAAAACTGTTAAAAACATCCTTATACTATTGACTAATGTTGAAAAATATTATACAATATGCACAAAGATTAAAAATAAGAGGTAATTTTTATGGGTATTCAAGCAAAAGATATAAGAAATGTTGTTTTCGCAGGTCACGCATCCAAGGGTAAAACAACTCTTTGCGAGGCTTTGCTTAATGTTGCCGGTACTACTGAAAGACTCGGCAAAACCGGTGACGGTAATACTGTTCTTGACTTTGACAGTGAGGAGAAAAAGAGAAAAATCAGTATTAACAGTGCTGTTGCTTCTTTTGAATATAAGTGTAAAAATATTAACCTTATTGATACCCCGGGCCTTTTTGATTTTGCTATGGGCAGCAATGAGGGTATGAGAGCGGGTGATACCGCAGTTATCGTTGTTTCTGCACGCTCCGGCCTTGCAGTCGGTGCGGAAAAGGCGTTTAAGAGTGCCGGTTCTCACGGCCTTTCACGAATTTTTGTGACAACAAAAATGGAAGATGAAAGGGCAGATTTTTATAAGAGCTTTAACGGTATTGTTGCCAAATTCGGTACGCAGGTTTGCCCTGTGGTAGTGCCTGTTATTTCAGGCGGCAAAGTTGTTGCTTATTATAATATGATTGACGGTAAAGCATATGAATATGACGGTGTTAAAAGGAAAGAATCATCGCTGAAACATGATGATGAACCGCGTTTTGAAGCTATTAAGGCTGTTTTTGCCGAGGCTGTTGCTTCAACCGATGAAGAACTTATGGAAAAGTATTTTGAGGGTGAAGAATTAAGCACTGAAGAAAAAATCAAAGGCTTAAAACTCGGTGTGGCTGACGGTTCTATTATCCCTGTATTTGCGCTTTCGGGTATTACCGGTATTGCATGCGATATGCTTCTTGATTTTATCGCAGATGTTTGCCCAAGCCCTAAAAGTGAATATGCAATTGATTCTGACGGTGAGCCTGTTGAACTTACCGCTGATGAAAACGGTCCGCTTGCCGCAATTTGCTTTAAAACTGTGGCTGACCCATTTATCGGCAAGCTTTCATATTTCAAGGTTGTAAGCGGTAAATTTAATTCTTCCACACCTGCATTTAATGCTAATACAGGCAAGGAAGAAAGAATGGGCAAGATTGTAAAGCTGTTTGGTGCTAAACAAACTGATGTAGGCGAACTTAGGGCAGGTGATATTGGCGCTGTAACCAAGCTTTCCGGCTTTTCAACGGGCGATACTCTTTGCTCATCTTCAAATATAGTTAAGCTTGACGCAGTCAGTCTGCCTGTCGCTTCATACAAAGTTGCAATCTCATCTGTAAAAAAAGGTGATGAGGAAAAGATTTCTTCAGGAATTTCAAGACTTTGTGAAGAAGACCCGTCGCTTTCACTTACAAATAATATTGAAACACATCAAATGATTTTATCAGGTGTGGGTGAACAGCAGGTTGATGTTGCTGTTTCAAGGCTTAAGGATAAGTTTGGTGTTGAAGCAAAGCTTGATGCACCAAAAGTTGCTTATAGGGAAACAATTACTAAAAAAGTTTCTGCTCAAGGCAGGCATAAAAAGCAAAGCGGCGGTCACGGTCAATTTGGTGATGTATTTATTGAATTTGAACCTTATGATACCGAAAAACTTATTTTTGCCGAAAGAATTGTCGGCGGTGCAGTACCTAAAAACTTTTTCCCGGCAGTTGAAAAGGGACTTAATGAATGTATGGAAAAAGGCATACTTGCCGGTTTCCCGATGGTTGGTATTAAAGCAACGCTTTACGATGGTTCATACCACCCGGTTGATTCAAGCGAAATGAGTTTTAAAATGGCGGCAACTATTGCATTTAAAGAGGGTGTGGCAAATGCCTGCCCGGTTCTTCTTGAACCTATTGTTACACTGCGTGCAACGGTTAATGATGATGCAATGGGCGATATTATAGGCGATATTAACCGTAGGCGCGGCAGAGTTTTGGGTATGTCACCGGTGGGCGACGGTAATCAGGAAATCATTGCAGAAGTGCCGGAGGGTGAAATGAGCAGCTTTTCAACATCAATGCGTCAGATTACCCAGGGCAGAGGCTCTTTCACAACCGAATTTGCAAGGTATGAAAGAGTGCCGGAACATATAGCTCAAAAAGTAATTAACGAATCGAAAGACGAATGATAACTTTTTTCTTCCTTCATTTTTTCCGAGCAAAGCAGGCAGGGTTATTGGCCTTGCCTGCCTTGTTTTGTTATGTTATATATTTTTTGATTTATAAATTTTATCTACTTATTTTTACACTGATATTGTTGCATATTGTAATCGTTTATGATAATATATATATGTGATTTGATTTTTTGAATGGAGAAATGTTTATGAAAAAAGTATTGAAGTATATGTTGGCGATATTGATGCCTTTAGTAATATTATTGCAAGCTATTCCTGCTTTTGCTATTGGTAGTGATTATTATGTTGTTAATTCAGCCGGTAGCGATTCTGAAATGTTCTATGATAATAATATGTCTTATTTTAACTTAAATCATAGGTATGTAATGGACTGGATTAAAGAACAAAATTTTTATATCGAAAATTATCTTTCTCCCGAGACAGTTCTTAAATTAAAAAAAGAAAAAAACAACTATTCAGGAATTGTATATGATGACTTTGTAGATTACTCAAATTTGACGGATTCATTGTTTTCTTATTATTGCAAAAAATTAAGGCTTAATGATAATTCGACTTTAATTCAAAAACTTTATAATTCGTTTATTTTTGATTTCTATTCTTCACAATATTCACTTTATAAAGATTGTACCGGAGATATGCAGTTGTATTATCATTCAGGTGTATGCCAGGATTTTTCAAGTACATTTAAACGCTTTTGCGAAACTCTCGGAATTAAATGCGATTTGGTTTCAAGTGAAAAACTCAACCATGCATGGAATGAATTGTACATTGATGGTCAACTTTATTTGTCTGACTGCACATTTGGCATAGATTCGTTTTTAATAACTCCTGATGAATTTAATAAATTATGGGAAAGAAATGTGTACTTGTTTAGTGATGGTAAATACAAAATAGACGATCCTAAATCAAGTAATTGGAAAATATATGCAGCTAAAAGATATCAGGTAAATTTAGGAAAATCACCTAAACATAATTATGTAAAAAATTTATCCGTCAATCCTGTGTGCAATGGTTATTTGCTTCGTTGGAATAATGATAATTCCGACTATTATTTAATTAAACGAATGGTATATAAAAACAATAAATGTGTTTCGGATGATTATTTGAAATATGTTTTTCCGAGCGATGACGGAAAATGTGAGTTTGTTGATGAATCAGCAACAAAATTTAGTGATTGTGATTTTAAATATATAGTTATTAAGCAAAAATTCAGTAATAATATTGACCCTGACAGCTATGCAAGTTACGATTATACTTCGCCGACTTCAAAATATGTTGCCGGTGAACATTTATGGGCAAATTATAAAAATTTGTATGAACCTCAAAATGGAAATCTTGGTTGCTGTATATATAAGTGCAGTATTTGCCATACCCAAATGGTTGCTTACACATCAAATCAATGTTGCACAAATCATGATTTTATCAGTTTTACGGAAAATGGTTCAAAATATAATAAATGTTCAAAATGCGGCATTTTAGAATTTTTAGGTTCTTATTCGCTGAAAAAAGTGAAAATAAAAAAGAAAAAGTGTCAATATACCGGCAAAAGCATATATAATGATATTGAAGCATTTAATTCCTCGGGTCAGCCTTTGAAATTGGGTAAAGATTATCTTTTGTCATTTAAAAATAATGTGAAAGTCGGTAAAGCAGTTGCAATTGTTGATTTTGTTGGCTTATACAGCGGTAGAAAACAAATTAAATTTAATATCGATTTAAATAATGTTTCGTTAAAAATTAAACCAAATAAAAATTTTGTTTCATTGTCCTGGAAAAAAGCAAAAGGTATCAATGGATATCAAATTCAATTGGCAACTGATAAAAAATTCAAAAAAAATAAAAAGACAGTCACATTGCAAAAACGCAAATATACTAAGGTTAACATAAAAAAGCTGAAATCTGACAAAAAGTATTATGCTCGTGTGCGCACATACAAATTTGTCAATAATAAAAAAGTGTATTCTACTTGGTCAAAGGTTAAAACATTTAAAACAAAATAGCTAAAAGGACGATGCATTCTGCATCACATAAAAACACAGGGCAGGTACTTTTGTACCTGCCCCGTGTTTTGTATTAGCCTACTTGTATTATTTCATTAAATACAGCAGTCATTTTTTTACTGATGTTCAAATCAAGGTGAAGTGAACCGAAGTACCAGTGCATATATTGCACATTTTCCATCAATTCCTGAAGATAAGTATTAAGCGGAGAAATGATGATGTTTTGGTTTGTTCTTTGCTTTAAAATATCTTTCGCAACAGTCGGCGGTTCGTAAGTAAGAATGTAATTGATGTTCTTTTCTGTATCTTTTATGTTTCTTACGCCGTTTCGCATATCTTCGGCGGTAGGAAGTTCACTTTCCCACCAGCTGACATTTTCTTCACGCATATAAGCGTCGTCACTTTCGCCGCCGCCCATAACAAAAAAGCTTTTGCCTTCAAATGTAAAAATTTCACCGCGCATAAGGTGGTAAATATTATCGGCAATTTTGTGGGTGTTTCCGCCTTTCCACCTGTA
>CAVLCX010000044.1:0-9702 GCA_963661525.1 bacterium | reverse complement strand
GAAAACAAATAATGTTTACTGTTAAAACTCTTAATAAAATTTCAAATGTAGGCTTATCAAAATTTGACGAAGCAAAATATACTATTGATGATAACGCACAGTCACCTGACGCTATTATGGTAAGAAGCGCCGCAATGCACGATATGGAAATGCCTGAATCTATCCTTGCTATCGCAAGAGCAGGTGCAGGTGTAAATAATATTCCGATTCCTAAATGCACAGACCTCGGCATTGCAGTATTTAACACACCGGGTGCTAATGCAAATGCAGTTAAAGAGCTTGTAATATGCGGTTTGCTTCTTGCAAGCAGAAAAGTTACAAAGGCTATTGATTGGTGCAAAACCATTAAAGACGAAGGTGACAATGTCGGCAAAACAGTTGAAAAAGGTAAAAGTGCTTTTGCAGGCCCTGAAATTAAAGGTAAAACTCTTGCAGTAATCGGCCTTGGTGCTATCGGCAGACTTGTTTCAAAAGCCGCTGTTGACCTTGGAATGAATGTTATAGGTTATGACCCATTCTTACCGGCAGGCACTACACTTAAGGCAGGCATTACAGTAAATAATAATCTTGATGAGATTTTCCCTGTTGCCGATTATATTACACTTCATGTGCCGCTCACACCGGATACAAAGCAAATGATCTGTGCCGAAAGTATTGATAAAATGAAAAATACAGTCAGAATTCTCAACTTTGCGCGCGGCGACCTTGCTGATTCACAGGCAGTAGTTAACGCACTTGAAGATGGCAAGATGGCAGCATATGTAACAGACTTCCCATCTGCCGATATTATCGGCATCGACGGTGTTATTGCAATTCCTCACCTTGGTGCAAGCACACCTGAAAGCGAAGAAAACTGTGCATCAATGGGTGCAGATGAACTTATTGATTACCTTGAAAACGGTAATATTAAAAATTCAGTTAACCTCCCTGCTGTTTCAATGGCTAAAACAGGCGTTGCAAGAATTACCGTAATTCATAAAAACCAGCCTAATATGATTGCTACTATTACAGATACAATCAGCCGTGACGGAATCAACATTGCTTCATTTGAAGATAAAAACAGGGGCGAAATTGCTTATTCAATTATTGATATTGATGAAACTCCGGCACAAAAAGTGCTTGATGATATTACAGCAATCAACGGTGTAATTAAAGTTAGGTCAATATACTAAAAACATACAATAACAAAACGGGGGCAGCTATAAAGCTGCCCCGTTTTTCATATACATCTAATTATTTAACTGAAAATCTAAATTCGGTTGTTGTTTTAAATTCCTCATTAGGTTCAACATATTTAAACGGGAAATTTGAATGGTTAACTGAATCAGGGTAAAACTGCGTTTCAAGTGCAACGCCGCGCCTGTATGTAACTTTTGAATTTCCTTTACCTGCGTCACCGTCTTTAGCAAGCCAGCCGCCGCAATAAACCTGAATACCTACAAGGTCAGTCCACACTTCCATATTTCTGCCGGTTGCTTCATCATAAAGTATGGCAGCTTCTGTAAACTCGCCTATTTTTTTATCATATAAGCAATAGTTATTATCATATCCTATACCGTCTATAATAGCTCTGAAAGGTTCATCAATCTTATCACCGATTTTATGAAGTGATGTGAAATCCATCATAGTATCTTTAACCAATCCAAGCTCACCGGTAGGAAGCTGGGAATCATCCGTTTCTGTAAACTTATCGGCATTTACTTGCAGGTATTCATCCTCAATAGTTTTTGAGCTGTCTGCCGAAAGGTTAAAATATGTGTGATTTGTAGGGTTTGCAACTGTCTTTTTGTCAGATAAAACAGTATATTCAATTTTAAGCACATTTTCATTTGAAAAAGTATACTTTACAGTCATTGTGAAATTACCCGGAAAACCGTCTTGCATATCAGGTGAAAATAAAGAAAACGCAACAAAGTTATCGCCTACTTCCTTAACATCCCAAATATTAAAGCTAAAGCGTCCGCCGCCGTGCAAAGTCCAAGTACCCTGATTTTTAGGAGTGTTATATTCCACACCGTCAATAGAAAACTTGGCGTCACGAATTCTGTTAGCATACCTGCCGACTGCAAGGCCCTGATACCCTAAATCAGGATTAACATAATCATTAACATCATCAAATCCCAAAACAACATCACCGAGATTGCCGTTTCTGTCAGGCACATTGACAGCGTGAACACCTGCGCCGAGAGTCATAAGTTCAACAAACGCACCGTTATCATTAGTGATTTTATAAATTTCAACATCACCTTTACCGTCAATAAAGCCAAAATTTCTTTTTTCTACGCTCATAATTTACCTCCGATTAGTCCTTATATAAAGACCTTAAAAGTGCAATTTCTTTAGCATATCCGTCAAGTTCATTAGGTGTTTCAAGGTAAAACGGTAATTTTTTCAGCAAAGGGTGATTTATTATTCTTTCCATTGCGTCTTTACCGATGTAACCCTCACCGATTTTTTCGTGCCTGTCTTTATGCGCACCAAGCGGATTTTTAGAATCGTTAATATGAATTGCTTTTAATCTGCCGATACCTATAATTTTATCAAATTCTTCAAGTACACCGTCAAGATTATTTACAATATCATACCCTGCGTCATTAACATGGCAGGTATCAAGGCAAACGCCGATTTTATCATTAAGTTCAACCTTATCTATAATAGCTTTAAGTTCTTCAAAACTTCTGCCTATTTCCGTACCTTTTCCCGCCATTGTTTCAAGCAAAACAGTAGTAGTCATTTCAGGAAAAAGAACTTTATTAAGAGCCTCGACTATCAAATCAATTCCGACATCTGCACCCTGCCCTGTATGTGAACCGGGATGGAAATTATAAAGCTGATTCGGAGTATACTCCATTCTTTTTAAATCATCAGCAAAAGTATTAGTTGCAAATTCCCTGGTTTCAGGCTTTGCCGAACACAAATTAAGAGTATAAGGCGCATGTGCCAAAATAACAGGGAAATTGTTTTCACCCATAAGCTTTAAAAAGTTATTAACATCGTTTTCATCAATAGCCTTTGCACTACCACCGCGCGGATTGCGAGTGAAAAACTGAAATGTATTTGCACCTATTTCCACAGCCTGATTAAACATCGCCGTGTACCCTTTTGAAGCACTCAAATGTGCGCCGATTGTAAGCATATTTTACCCTCTATTCTTTTGCGTTTCTTTTTCTATATCTTCCTCTGCCTTGCCGGACATAATATATTCAAGCAAATCGGCAACACAGCCTTTATTGCAATGGCAGGCTTCAAATTTGCAAATATTATGTATCGGCTGCGGAGCTTGGCCTGCGCAAGCAGGTAAGCCTACGGTTTTAAGCATATCCCAATCATTGTAATAATCGCCTATTGCTGCAACATGGCTTTTTTCAATACCAAGCATATCGGCAAGTTTCATTATTCCTACACCCTTATGTGTATCTTTTTGCAACATTTCAAGAGAAAATATGGAAGATGACATAAAGTTAGCGTCGGGATTTTCATTTTCTTTTATGTATTTTTGAAGTTTTTTTATAGTTATCGGATTTGACCAAAAAATAACTTTCATCCAGCCCTCAGTCGGCACATCATCTATTGATTTAACTATTTCATGATGTGCTTTATCAAAATACATTGTGCCTTTTGCAAAAAGTCCGTTTTTAACTATATAAACATAATCATCAAAGTAAACACCAATATCTACGCTACTGAAAGTTTTATTAAAATGCTTTGCAACTTGCCTTACAAAATCTTGACCTTTTTGCCCGATTGTACTGCGCCAAAGCATTTTTCTGCTTTTATAATCATATAACCCGGCACCGTTAAGCACGATTGCAGGCTGATTAGGTGTTACTCTGTTATAATTTCTTTCAAGGCTTGATTGAAGCCTGCCTGATGCCAATGTGAAATTACCGCCAAGTTCGGTAAATTTCTTAATAGCATCATAATTTCTTTTAGGGAGCTTGCGAATTTTATTGTTGAGAGTACCGTCAATATCTGATACTACAAGCCAATTTTCAAATGTTTTTTCCATCTCTTACCTCATAAACGGTGTCAATTTTTTCTTTCAAGCTCTGCCAAAAAATTTGTAAAATAATCAGGCAAAGGTGAAGTGAAATGCAGATACTCATTTGTTCTAGGATGAATAAATCCTATTTCACCTGCGTGCAGGCATTGACCTGAAAGCTTTGTAATAACCTTTTTCGGCCCATATACGCTGTCACCTGCAAGCGGGTGGCCTAAACAAGCCATATGAACCCTTATTTGATGAGTTCTTCCCGTTTCAAGTATGCACTTAATATGGGTAAAACTTCCAAAGCGTTCAATAACCTCATAGTGAGTTATCGCATTTCGCGAATTGTTGTAAACAACAGCCATCTTCTTCCTATCTTTCGGATTTCTGCCGATAGGCTCGTTTACTGTTCCCTTATCCTCTTTAATATTTCCATATACAACTGCCTGATACGCACGATAAAATGAGTGCTCTTTTATCTGCTTTGCAAGATGTAAATGTGAAAAATCATTTTTTGCTACTATTAAAAGCCCTGATGTATCCTTATCAATTCTATGCACTATACCGGGCCTTATTACACCGTTAATACCGCTTAAACTGCTCCCACAGTGGTACAAAAGGGCATTTACAAGCGTACCCTCATAATTACCGGGAGCGGGATGAACAACCATCCCTTTTGGCTTATTTACTACTAATAAGTCATCATCCTCATATACAATATCAATCGGTATATTTTCTGCTTTTGTTTCAAGTGCCTTTGGAGCCGGAACTATAACAGTGATTTCATCATTCACTTTACACTTATAGCTTTTTTGCGCTTTTTTGCCAAATACGCTGACATTTCCGTCCTCAATAAGCCCGGCAATCATACTGCGGGTTAAAAAATCAATATTTTCCGCCAAAAACTTATCAATTCTGACACCTGAAAAACCATTTTCAACAATTAAGTCAATTTGCCGGCTCATCCTTGTTCTCCTTTTTAAAAATGTCAAACAACAGATAAGCCATCAGACTTATTGTTCCGAGAGTTACAGCACAATCGGCTATATTGAACACAGCGAAATTAACAAAAGTCGGATTTATAAAATCAATAACATAGCCTAAAAAAATTCTGTCTATCAAATTACCGATTGCTCCCGACACAATTACTCCGAGTGACCAAAAAAGCCATAAATTGCTCTGCCCTTTTCCCTTATACATATATATAATACACAAAACCGTAACAACAAGCGTTAGTGTGATAAAAAACCAGCGTCCGCCGTCAAAAAGGGAAAATGCAACTCCTGTATTTTGGGCATAAACAAATTCAATTACACCCTTAATAAACGGCTCTGCGCCATTACCCGGAAGATAGGTTTTCGCAAAATATTTAGTTATTTGGTCTATGGCAACAATCACAATAATCATAACCGTACACCATATTTTTTTATTCTTTAATTTCACAAAAACCTCTCCGTTTATATATCAAATCAGGCACACAAAAAACAGTGTGTGCCTATTTGAAAATTTATTATAATGAAAGTTCTTTCATTACCTTTGCACAATGTGCGCAAAGAGTAGGATGATTTTCATCCTGACCTACTGTGTCAGAGAACTTCCAGCAGCGTTCACACTTTTCACCGTCAGCCTTTGAAACTGTAACGCTCAAGCCTTCAACATCGCCCTTAACTTCTCCCTCACCGTTTTCAACAGTAACAGATGAAGTGATGAAAATTTCAGGAAGCTGTGCTTCAACGCTCTTTAAGAAGTCATAAAGCTCACCGTCTGCATAAAGACTAACCTCTGCTTCAAGCGGCTTGCCGATAATTTTTTCATTTCTTGCAAGCTCAAGTGCTTTTTGAACATCATATCTGACAGAATGAATTCTATCCCACTTTGCGATAAATTCGCTGTCAGCTTCAATAAAGTTCGGCTGTGGAATTTCATTAAAGAGCGGTGATTCACCATTTCTGCTCTTATCGTGCGGCATTGCCTGCCAAATTTCATCAGCTGTAAATGCAAGAATAGGTGTAAGAATAAGAGTAAGTGCATCAAGAACTTTATAAAGAACTGTTTGCGCAGCTCTTCTTGTTTTGCTTTCAGGTGCTGATGTATAAAGTCTGTCTTTAAGAACATCAAAATAGAAGTTACTCATTTCAACTACACAGAAATTATGGAGTGAATGAGCAGCTGTGTGATAATCATATACTTCAAATGCATTTCTTGCAATTTCAAGAACTTCATCAAGCTTCATAAGTGCATACTTATCAAGTTCTTCAAGCTCATTATTTGAAACCATATCGCTGTCAGGATTGAAATCGTAAAGGTTTGAAAGGCAATATCTTGCTGTATTACGAAGCTTACGATAGTTATCTGAAATTTGCTTTAAAATTTCAGGGCTGATACGAATATCTGCGTGGTAATCAGCACTTGCAACCCAAAGGCGAAGAATATCAGCACCATACTTGCCGACGATTTCCTGCGGGTCAATACCGTTACCGAGAGATTTAGACATCTTTTTGCCCTCACCGTCAACAGTCCAGCCGTGAGTAATAATTTGCTTATACGGAGCGCCGTTTCCGCCTGCAACAGATGTAAGAAGTGATGATTGGAACCAGCCTCTGTATTGGTCTGCACCTTCAAGATATACATCAGCAGGAACTTTGAGGTATCCTCTCTTTCTGCAAACAGCAGCGTGTGAAGAACCGGAATCGAACCATACATCCATAATATCTTTTTCTTTATCAAAGCCTTTGTCACTTCCGCAATGTGGGCATTTAAAGCCTTCAGGAAGGAAGTATTCAGTATCGTGAGCAAACCAAGCGTCAGAACCTTCTTCGCCGAAAATCTTTGATACTTTCATCATGACATCATTATCAATGATTTCCTTGCCGCAATCCTGGCAGTATACAACAGGAATAGGAACGCCCCATTTTCTCTGGCGGGAAATACACCAGTCTGCACGCTCTTTAACCATTGATTGAAGGCGGTCTTTACCCCATTCAGGGAACCACTTAACCTCCTCTGCCGCTTTAACAGCTTCATCCTTAAAGTCATCAACAGAGCAGAACCATTGGCTTGTAGCTCTGAAAATTACAGGCTTATGACATCTCCAGCAGTGTGGATATTGGTGTTCGATTTTCTTAAGTGCAAAAAGCGCGCCGATTTCTTCAAGGTGAAGAGCGATAGGCTTATTTGCTTCTTCAGTTGTTAAACCTGCAAACATACCTGCTTCTTCAGTAAGTCTGCCCTTTGCGTCAACAGGAACAATAATAGGAATTTCAGGATAATTTTTGCAAACAACAAAGTCTTCAATACCGTGGCCAGGTGCAGTATGAACGCAGCCTGTACCGCTTTCAAGAGTTACATGGTCGCCCACAATAACAAGTGAGGTACGGTCAATAAAAGGATGCTGTGTTTTCATATATTCAAGCTCTGAACCTTTGATTACGCCCAAAGTTTCGTAATCTGTTACACCCTTTGCTTCCATAGCAGATGCTGCAAGGTCAGTTGCCATTACATAATATTCATCACCTGATTTGATAAGTGAATATTCAAAATCAGGGCCAACGCAAATAGCAACATTTGCAGGAAGAGTCCAAGTTGTAGTAGTCCAAATTACAAAATATGTTTTGCTTAAATCTGCACCCATAGCAGTAAGCTTGCCGAGGTCATCTGTAACATTGAACTTTACATAAATTGAATGGCAAGGGTCTTCTGCATATTCAATTTCAGCTTCGGCAAGAGCGGTGTTACAATCAGGGCACCAATAAACAGGCTTTAAACCTTTATAGATATATCCCTTATTTGCCATAGTAGCAAATACTTTAATCTGCTCTTCTTCAAATTCCTTTTTAAGAGTGATATATGGGTTATCCCATTCGCCTATAACACCAAGGCGCTTAAATGACTCTCTTTGCACATCTACAAAGCCGAGCGCAGTGTCACGGCAGATTTTACGAAGTTCAAGGTCAGAAATATTTGTTTCTGCGCTGATACCTGCCTTTTTTCTTGCTGCAAGTTCAGTAGGAAGGCCGTGAGTATCCCAGCCCGGAACATAAGGTGACTTGAAGCCGGTCATATTCTTATATCTTACAATAAAATCTTTAAGTGTTTTATTAAGAGCGTGACCGATATGAATATCACCGTTTGCATAAGGAGGTCCGTCGTGCAAAACGAAAAGCGGCTTGCCCTCATTATGCTTCATAAGTTCTTCATACTGATTGTTTGCTTCCCAGCGAGCTAAAAATTCAGGCTCTCTTTTAGGTAAACCTGCACGCATAGGAAATTCGGTTTTAGGTAAATTTAATGTTTGGTTGTAATCCATTATGTTAACTCCTTGATAGGTTTATTTTTTCTTCTTGAAAAATCCTTTGAATTTTTTATTATCCTCTTCGTCCTCATCTTCTTCATCTTCAGGAATAAGAGAAATTGTTTCATCTGTATTATGTGGGTCTTCACGGTTCACATGAAAATAATTTTCAAAAGGCTGTGGCTTTTCTTCAATTTCAGGTTCATCATCAATTTCAGGAATAGCACCCGTATCTTCAATCGGTGTTATTTCATTACTTGAAAAAGCGTCAAGCGCTGCCTTTGCTTCCTCTTCAGATACAGTTTCTTCCTCAACTTCATCAAGAGAACCGATTGACTTTTTTTCGCCGCTTTCTATTTCTTCAATAATTTCGTCTACTGCGTCTTGCTCATTTGCCTCTTCTTCGGCATTTTGAACTTCATCAGCTTCTTCAACATCAGCTTCTTCATTTACAGGAGTTTCAATTGTTTCCTGCACATCTTCCTGAACTGTTTCTTCAGCTTTTTCTTCTGCTTCCTCTTTGATTTCGGTTTCCTTTGCTTCTTCGATAACGCTGTCAACATTACCATCATTTGCAAGTTCATCAATTGAAGCATAAATATGATTTAATTCATTTTCAATTTCTTCATCAACACTGATATTTAAAATATCCGTATCTTCAGTCATATTTTTAACAACTTCAAGTTGTTGTTCATAAAGAGAAATAAGATTTTCTTTAAATGTTTTTGATTGAGCGTTAAGCTTTTCAACAAGTTCTTTTTGTGCTTCTTTTTCAGCCTTTGCTTTGCTTATAAGTTCCTGTGAAAGTGTTTTTGCCTTTTCAAGAACATCCTGTGCAACTATTTTTGCACCGCTTAAAGCTTCGTTTGCTTTCTTTTCTGCTTCGTCTACTATTTCGCCTGCTGCTTTTTCCTTTTCATTTGTAAGGTTAGCAACATAATCTCTTGCACTTGAAATAATTTTATCTGCCTTTTCCTTTGCGTCAACAACGGTTTTCTGGGCTGTTTTTGCGCTTTCTTCAAGTGATTCGGCAGCTTTCTGCTTGGTTTCGTTCATAAGCTTATCAGCAGTTTTCTGCGCTGTAATAAATGCGTTTTTAATAGTATCTTCGTCAGCTCTGTATTCTTCTATTCGATTAGCAAGAATTTCCATTTTGCGATAGAGTTCTTTATTTTCGGCATACACAGCTTCATAAGACTCTATAACTTCAAGTAAAAGCTCGTTAACCTCATTTTTGTCATATCCACCGCCTTCAACGGTAGAAATTTTCTTTTGACGAATTTGGCTTGGTGTAATCATTATATTCTTCCTCCATAATTATATACATATAAAAATTATAATTTCATCACTTACATAAACATACCGTTATTTTCGAGTTCATCTATCAAATCACCCATAACATCCACATTATACGGTGTAATGA
>CAVLCX010000043.1:0-9752 GCA_963661525.1 bacterium | reverse complement strand
CGACAAACGAAACGGAACCTATCGAAATCCTGTCGCAAGCAAACATTACATTGAAGGATACAGACAAACTCGATATAAGCTCTTTTAATGCAGGTAAGGGCGGAGTTATTGAAGTTGACAGACTTAACAGCATAAATGTTGAATTCAATGGAGTAACAAACACTTACAGCGTATACGGTGACACAGTTAAGCAAGCACTTGACGAAATCGGCTTTAACACCGAAAAAGTTACTCTTAACTGCTCACTTAATGATATTGTTACAGACGGTATGGAAATTAAGTATATATCATCTAAAACAACCACACTTAAGGTTGACGGTGAAACATACAAAGTACCGGTTGTAGAAGGCACTGTATCAACACTTCTTGATGTAGCAAATGTTACACTTGACGGTGATGATTACACTACCCCATCTGTAAATAAGCAAATTACAGATAAAACCAAGGTAACTGTTAACCGTGTAACATACAAGGAAGTTACCAAAAAAGAAAGCATTAAATACAGCACCATTGAAAAAGAAAATGATGATGTTTACGAAGGCATTGAAACCGTAGTTAAAAAAGGTAAAAAAGGCAAGGCCAATGTAACTTATCAAGTAAAATATGTAAATGGTAAGAAAAAGACTCAAAAAGTTATTGACAAAGATATTATTACCAAAGCTAAAAGCGAGGTAGTAAAAGTAGGCACAAAGGAAACAGACGGTGCCAAGGTTAAAACTAACGGAGTAACAAATAAAAAAGGATACAAAGTAGGCCAAGTAATTTCAGGCAGATACACACACTACTGTGCTTGCGGCATTTGCGGTTCAGGTACAGGCAAAACTGCAAGCGGCAAGCGCGTATCAAACGGAATGAAAAATCCGTACTACATTGCTTGCAACTGGCTGCCTATGGGTTCAATAGTAAATATTGACGGAACAAACTACACAGTAGTTGACAGAGGCGGTTCGGGACTTTCAAGCGTGGGTAGAGTAGATATATTCACACCTGAAGGACACAAAGCTTGCTTTAAATACGGAACAGGCAAATGCACACTTACAATTATGCGTTTGGGCTGGTAAGTAATATATATAACAAAATTAGGTTCGTTAAGGGGAAAGTGACAGGCACTTTCCCCTTTTCTTTATTTTAATAATATGTATTTGACTTATTAACAAAAACATAGTAAAATAATGTGTATATAACTAACGGAGGAAAATACAATGGATAATTCAGAAAAAACTTTAGACCAGCTTGTTGCTCTTTGCAAGGGTAGAGGTTTTGTTTACCCGGGTTCAGAGATTTACGGCGGTCTTGCAAATACATGGGATTACGGCCCACTCGGTGTTGAACTTAAAGAGAATATCAAAAAAGCCTGGAGAAAGAAATTCATTCAGGAAAATCCATATAATGTAGGGCTTGACAGTGCTATTCTTATGAACCCGCAAACTTGGGTTGCATCAGGCCACCTCGGCGGATTCTCCGACCCGCTTATGGACTGCTGTGAATGTAAAACAAGGCACAGAGCAGACGATTTGATTGAAAGCTTTGACGGTACAAATGTTGCCGGCTGGAGCAATGAGGAAATGTCTGCTTATATTAAGGAGCATAACATTCCTTGCCCAAATTGCGGTGCGCATAATTTTACGGATATTCGCCAATTCAACCTTATGTTTAAAACTTTCCAGGGTGTAACAGAGGATGCAAAAGACGAAATTTATCTTCGCCCTGAAACTGCACAGGGTATTTTTACAAACTTTGCAAATGTGCAGAGAACTACAAGAAAGAAAATTCCTTTCGGCGTAGCACAGATAGGTAAATCATTCAGAAACGAAATTACTCCGGGCAAATTCATCTTCCGTGTAAGAGAATTTGAGCAAATGGAACTTGAATTTTTCTGCAAGCCGGGTACTGACCTTGAATGGTTTGATTATTGGAGAAGTTTCTGCCGTGATTGGCTCTATTCTCTCAACATCAGCAAGGATAATCTCCGACTTCGTGACCACGACCCTGAAGAACTTTGCTTCTATTCCAAAGCTACAACCGACTTTGAATACAAATTCCCGTTTGGCTGGGGCGAACTTTGGGGTGTGGCTGACAGAACAGACTATGACCTCACTCAGCATATCAAAACAAGCGGCAAAAACCTTGAATATTTTGACCAGGCAACAGGCGAAAAATATGTACCTTATGTTATTGAGCCTTCACTTGGTGTTGAGCGTTTATTCCTGGCACTTCTTACAGAAGCTTATGATGAAGAAATGCTTGATGAAGAAAAGAATGACAAGAGAGTAGTAATGCACTTCCACCCTGCAATTGCTCCGTTTAAAGCAGCAGTTCTTCCGCTTTCAAAGAAGCTTAACGAGCAGGCAACAGAAGTTTTTGCTATGCTTTCAAAGAAATTTAACATTGATTACGATGACACAGGCTCTATCGGTAAAAGATACCGCCGCCAAGACGAAATCGGTACTCCATATTGCATCACATACGACTTTGATTCAGTTGAAGATAACTGCGTAACCGTTCGTGACCGTGATACTATGGAGCAGGTTAGACTTCCGATTGACGAACTTGTAAAATTCATCGAAGAAAAGGTTGAGTTTTAATTTATCTTTCAAAGGAGGATAAAATTATGAATAACATCAACAGAAGCTTGGTAAAATCACAAGCCAAGCAAATTATTAAAGAAAAAATATTTGCCCTGTTTATTTTGAGTGCAATTGTACTTTTTTTAACCCAGGGTTTAAGCATAGGTGTAAATATTTACACCGGCAGTGACGACATTGAAAATCTTTTCGGCCCGAAAAACAGCAACGGTTACAGTGATAACTCTAACCAAAACACACCGGAAGATTTTTTCAAATACTTTAACGGCGGCCAAAGTGATGATAACAGCAACAGCTACAATGACGGTGACAGTGCAAGTGACAACCCTATTGAAAGCTTTGGCCAAAGCTATAACGGCGGTGACACCGGCATTACCGATACATCAGCCACCACTTCAAGCATAGGTTATTCTTCTGACACAGGAATTAAAGGTCTTACCGTTCTTTCAATCGTGCTTTCTCCGCTTCTTGTTTCACTTTTAGGTTTTTATGTAATTCTTATTAAGCGTGACCCGAGTGAGCAATTTTTACTTGGTGAAGAAATCAAAAACATATTCAAAATATCGTTTGACGCAACATACGGCAAAAAGCTTGTTGTTTCAATTTTAAGAACTGTGTTTACAGCACTTTGGTGTTTACTCTTCATAATTCCGGGTATCGTGTATAATTACAGTTCATACTTCTCATTCCAGATTATGTGTGAAAACCCGAATTTGAAGCCTACGGAGGCTCTCAAGCTGTCTAAAAAGATGGTTAAGGGTAACAGAGGCGAGCTTTTTGCACTTGACTTAAGCTTTATCGGATGGTGGATACTCTGCGGTATTTCTTTCGGCATTGTGAGCATTTATGCAATTCCTTATTATTTAACTACCCAGGCACTCTATTATGAAAACTTTAAAATAAGAGCTTTGCAAGAGGGCAGAATTACAGAAGACGATTTCCTTTCACAAGAGGAAAAGGCAAGCAAGTATGCATTTGCCGGTGCAGGAAATTATTATAACCCTGCACAAAATACTAATGAGCAGTACACAGCTAATCAAAACGACAGTGCAAACGCTTATTACTATAACCCACAGCAGCATACAGCCGATACCGGCGCAGCACAAACCGCTGCAAATGAAAATGCAAACGAGCAAAATACATCACCGTTTTATACTCCTGCAAATGTGCCGAGTGAAAATGAGCCTGCACAAAGCGGTTCATACCCGTCATATGCAAGTAACGAGCAGGAAAAGGCAGAATATTATCAGCCGCCTGTAAATGATGAAGCGGTTTCAAGCGAGCCGGAAAATCAAAATACAGATACAAACGAATAATTTATAAAAGCAAAGGCGAACAGTATTTACCCCTACAAAATTATCGGGGTTTTACTGTTCGCCTGTTTTTTTGCGCATTTTATCAAAAACTATTCTGTTTTGCCCATTACATCAAGCGGGTTGACATATTTATTATCCAAAAGCGTTTCAAAATGAAGGTGCGCTTCGCTCTTTTCTTCAAACGCAACTGTACCGAGCGTGCCGAGAGTTTCGCCGATAGTTACATAATCGCCCTCTGATACATTTACGGTATCCATTCCGCAATACCTTGCAACAAGTTTGCCGCCGTGGTCAATTTCAATCACGGTGCCGAGCATAGCGTCTTTGCTTACGCTTAATACAAGCCCATCGTTAATTGAAAGCACTTTACTGCCCTTATTAGCTTTAAAATCGACTGCTGTATGCGCCCTGTAATCTTTCATAGTTTTATTTTCAACAAGTTCTTCGCTGTAACCCGAAAGCACCGCTTCATCACAAGGATATTTATAAAACGATTTATAAGGAATATTAGTATCGCTTGATGACATAGTAGATACTTCGGTTGATGTGACGGTAGTCGGCTTTTTTGAATTTTGCTTTTTAGTTGTTTGCTTTTCGGTTTGGCTTGCGGTGGTTAACTGCGCAGCCTTTGTGGTGGTAACCTTTTTTTCTTTAGCTTTTTCAACCACAGTAGTAGCTTCGTTTACATCGGTTGTGTGCGAAGACTGGGTTGAAAAATAAACAATCAAGCCGAGTGCAACAATGCAAAGGCAAATTACTGAAAATAAAGCTCTTAAATTTTTATTATTTGGTTTATCTTTTGTAGCCATAAAAAACACCTCAAGGGTATTATTGCCCTTGGGGTGTTAAGTTATACATATTAAATTTTAATCGTAAACTACGGTAACCACGCTTGAAGCAGGAAGCGAAACATCGACTTTTTTCGCTTTGCCGAAATCTGTTTTGGCAATATCGTTATCCCTATCTGTTGTATAAACGCTGTAATTACCTGTGCAGTCAAGAGTTGTTTTAACCTTTTTATCATTGTTATTTACATATACCACAACTGTTGAACCGTCTTCATTAACAAAAGCAACGCTTTTTACATTTTCAACACCTGATGAACAAGCAATTCTGATTGCTCCCTCTTTAATAAATTTTGAAAAATTGCCGAGGCAGTAATATCTTTTTGAAAAATCGAGATTTTCGTGATTATCTTCATCAAGGTAAATAAGGCCGTCGGTATACACACCGTAGGAGCAGGCAGTCCACCAATCCCATTCAGTAGCGTTTAAAACAGTTAAATCATCCACGATTTTATTTGCCGTTGCAACACCGTACTTAATTGTAGTACCGTTAGTGCCGTTTTTCTCTTTAGAAATAAGGTCAAACACACCGGTGTTTTCATCGGTAGTCATTTGGCAATATTCGGTAGACGCAACATTATATTTTGAATATTTTTCAGAAATATAATCTGCTGCAGCTTTTTTAGTATCTGTATCTGACCAGTAAGAATGCATACTCACTTCATCAAAATATTTGCGAAGAATAGCATTTTTGAAAACATATTTTGGCCCTTTACCCAAAATACAATCCATATATGCCATTGCGGTACTGCCTTGCCCTTCCATAGCACCGGACTCAAACATTGACACTTTTACTCCGCTTTTATCAAGCTCACTACCCTTGAATTTTTTAACAAAAGTTTTAAGCAAATCTCTTGCTTCATATTTGGAATAATAGCAGCCCTCTTGATTAACGGAATAAGTATTATCATCATTATACCAAGCCGCCCAATTATACTGCGGTTCATTTATCGGCGAAACACTTGTAACACGGTAACCTTTTTTTACAAAGTAATCGGCACTGTTATAGCAAAAATCGGCAAATGCCTTGTAATTTGATTTATCAAGATTTGAAACCCACTGCTCATCATCACTTTTATATGGAGTACAGTATGCCGCACCGTTTTTAGTTAAATACACAGGGGCGCTGTTGCAAAACAGGGTTAAGCGCATATCCTTGCCGGCATATTTTTTTGCAAGTTCAAGGCACTGCTGTGCGTTTTTATCATTATTAAAATTATATGTTCCGTCAGCGTTTAAAAAACATTCGGTTTGGCGGTTTTTAGTCAGAATGTGACTATCACCCTTTGAACCTGCGCCAAGATTATAGCGGTAAATATTAAGCCCTATTCCCTTGTCATCATCATAAAGTGCCTGCATAATATCGCTTGCATTATCCCATGAGCCTACATCCTGACTCCACCAGCAAGCCGACGCACCAAATCCGTTTATAGTTTGGTAATTCACATTATTATCAAGCACTGTGACATTACTGCCGCCGGCATTGGCATTCACTTTTTCGCTTTGCCTGTATTCAACTTTTCCGTCTATTCCGATAACACCGAAAATTATATAAAGCACTGCCGCAATAATTGCAACAATCAAAGCCGATATTACAATGAGCAAAGTTTTTTTCTTTTTGCTTTTATCCATTTTTCATCACCCGATTTTAAAAAAGGGCGAATTGCAAATCAACTCGCCCATAATAATATTCTTATTTTTATTATACACCCGAATAAGCGTTGAAACCGCCGTCAACAGGAATATTGACACCTGTAATAAAGCCTGAATAAGTATCATCGCAAAGGAAGAGAAGTGTACCTGAAAGTTCATCAGGTTCGCCGAATCTATCCATTGGTGTAGCGGCAAGAATTTTGCCTGTTCTTTCAGTAGGAGTACCGTCCTCATTCCAAAGAAGAGCTGCATTCTGCTTTGTTGAGAAAAATCCCGGTGCAATTGCATTTACTCTGATTCCGAGCGGAGCAAAGTGAACTGCCATCCATTCCGTAAAGTTCTTAACAGCGGCTTTAGCGGCACTGTAAGCAGGAATACGGGTAAGCGGCCTAAATGCATTCATAGAGGTAATCATAATGATAGTACCCTTTTGCTTTTCAGCCATATCCTTGGCAAATACCTGTGTAGGAATAAGTGTACCGAGGAAATTAAGGTTAAATACAAAGCTGATACCGTTAGGGTCAAGGTCAAAGAAAGTCTTTACATTTTCATCCTTTTGAACAAGGTCGATTTTTTCAAGAGTATCCTTTGTAGTAGTACCCTTTGGGTTATTTCCGCCTGCACCGTTTAAAAGAATATCGCAAGAGCCTAATTTTTCATTGATAACTTTTCTTGCGTTTTCCATTGAATCAAGTTCAAGAACATTACAGCCGACTGCAATAGCTTCGCCGCCATCTGCATTGATTTCATCAGCACATTTTTGTGCCGCTTCTTCATTAAGGTCAAGCACTGCAACCTTACATCCCTGCTTGGCAAGAGTTTTAGCGAATGCAGCGCAAAGAACACCGCCGCCGCCTGTAACAACAGCAACTTTACCTTTTAAATTCTCGTGTTTAAACATAATGTTTATTTTTCCTTTCTGCTTTTTTCAACAGCTTCCCAAAGTCCGTTGAGATAGCTTACGCCCAATGCTCTGTCATAAAGTCCGTAACCAGGGCGTGCAACTTCTCCCCAAATCATTCTGCCGTGGTCAGGGCGAATATATCCGTCAAACCCAACCTCTTGGAGAGCTTTAACAATTTCATACATATCAAGTGAACCGCAAGCACTTTCGTGTGCAGTTTCGTTAAACCATCTGTCATTGATTGAAACATTGCGAAGATGAGCAAAATAAATTCTGTCCCCTGCGGCTTTGATAATTTCAACCATATCATTTTTAGGGCTTGCACCGAGTGAGCCTGTGCAAAGAGTTAAACCGTTGTACTTGCTCGGCACCATATTAAGAAGCTTTTCAACTGCTTCTTTGCCTGTGATAATGCGAGGAAGTCCGAAAATACCCCAAGGCGGGTCATCCGGATGAATTGCCATTTTGACATCACATTCCTCACAAGTAGGCATAATAGCTTCAAGAAAATATTTAAGATTTGCCCATAAATCATCGGCAGTTACATTCTTATACTTTTCAAAAAGCTCTTTAATTTCACCCATTCTTTCAGTTTCCCAACCCGGCATAGCATATCCGTTTGAGTTATCATCAATCTCTTTAAACATATCTTCGGGTGATTTGCCCTCAACCTGCTTACCGTCATAGCTGAGGCAGGTTGAACCGTCAGGCAAAGGCATATAAAGGTCTGTTCTTGTCCAGTCAAAAACAGGCATAAAGTTATAGCAAATTACTTTAACTCCAACCTTTGCAAGATTTCTGATTGATGTTTTATAATTTTCAATAAGCTTGTCCCTTGTAGGTAAACCAAGCTTTATATCCTCGTGAACATTTACGCTTTCGATACATTCCATTGTAAGCCCGGCAGATGTGATTTCATCATACATCTTCTGCACATCTTCCATTTCCCAAGCTTCCCCGGCAGGAAGATAATGAAGAGCAGGAACAACGCCGACTACACCCGGAATTTGCTTGATTTGCTCAAGTGATACAGTATCAAGGTCCTTACCGAACCAGCGAAAAGTCATTTGCATATTTTTGCCTCCTTTATTTTGAAATCATATAACACTTTGATTTTATCATAATATAATAGACGATTCAAGCGGATATTTATAATAATTATATTTTTTAAACGCTTGATTTTTATTTAACTTTAACAGTTTTTGTTTTTGACCAAGCACCGTATATCTTCTTTCCTGAAGATTTTTTATATGCACGAATTCTTACATAATATTTTTTCTTTGATTTAAGCTTTGAAATAGTTTTTGAAGTAGTGCTTTTCTTACTTATTGTTACTGTTTTAGTTGATTTTTTGGCATATTTTTTTGATGTGGAATATTGAATTTGATAGCCTGTTACGGTAGTATCCTTTTTCCACTTAACCGTCATTTTCTTTTTACTTGCGCTTTTAAGCGAAGAAAGTGTTTCCTTTTTCGGCTTAATTGTAAGTGTGATTAACGCAGTGCCGGAGTAATTACCTTTAAATTTAACTGTAAGGGTTGCATATCCCGGCTTGGTATTATTTTTATAACTTACGGTGTAATTTGACGAAGAAACAACATTTCCCATTCTGTCATAAACCGTAACCGAAGTGGTTTTCTTTTTATTATTATATGTGAAAGATTTAGTCTTAGCCTTTACGCTTGATACGGCATAATAGTATGCAAGAGTTGTAGATTCGGTACAATATGCACACACGCTTTCAGCGTAACCGTCATAATTTTGTGCGCTGTCATATTGGTCATAATGAGCAGGATATGAATTATACAAGCTGAAATCGTGATTATGATTTCTTACACTTACTACATTTGAAAAAGATACAGATGCCGATTCAAGCACATAATAATATGTTTTACCTGCTTCAAGTGTAGCAGCACAAATAAGGTTTGGGTTATTATCATTAAGCACGGTATTATATGTTTCACCGCTGAAATCTTCTATCGATGCCATAATATTACCGCCATAGCTTTGATTAAAGCAATAAAATTCAAATGAACCGGTATAAGACGGAGTAAATTCAACATATGCTTTGTTGCCGCCGTCACCCCAAACAGAAGCGCTTGAATTCAAATAAATTTCCTGCGCAGTCTTTTTAGTATTTGCAAATGCGTTTATTGAACCTACCGATAAGCAGCTGATTGCAAGAAGTAAACTTAAAAATATCGAAAATGTTTTTTTCATTTCTATACCTCCGAAACATTGATATACTTATTTTAACATATAAAGATATAAAGTCAATAAGAAAACAGCTCTAAGACTGTCGATAAAGTGGCTAAAACGCGCCTTGTCGAAATTAAATAAACCTTTTTGCCTCCCTTGTAAATGGAGGTGGGTTCAACTTGTTGCACTTGGAGAGATTGTGAAAAAGAGCTTGGACATCGAGTCCAAGCTCTTTTTGGCGCTTTTCGTT
>CAVLCX010000042.1:8519-9878 GCA_963661525.1 bacterium | reverse complement strand
AAGAGTTGCGTTTGGTGAAACGATTGAGGAAGCACTCTTACGAGAAATAAAAGAAGAATTGAAAATAGATATAACGGATTACAAACCTCTTTGGCTTAATGAATGTTTCTTTGTTGATTGTAAAAGGAATTTTCACGAAATCGGTATGTATTATCTTGTTGATATTTCTAAAACTGATTTTAATCATTTTGAGCCTGAATTTCAATTGCAAGAGGAAAGCAGGATAAATACATATTGCTGGCTTAATATTGATGAGTTTGATAATTATCTTCTTTATCCTAAATTTATAAAGGATGAAATAAATAACATAAATGACGGTTTTAAGCTGATTATTACGAGGGAGTAATCAATTATGGAATTGCGGGATGCGTATGATGAAAACAGAAAGCCTCTTGGTTATACTGTTGAAAGAGAAAAATTTGATTCATCAAATTTTTCGCAATATGTAAATGAAATTTTGATATGAGCTAAAAACGGAAACGGTCACACCAAATCGATGTGACCGTTTCTGATTTTTTATTATTTAACTTTAACTTTCAAAGTTTTTGAATAGCTGGCATAGAACTTTTCGCCCTGTGACTGATTTTGATATGCACGAATTCGTACATAGTATGTTTTCTTGCTTTTAAGCTTTGAAATTGTTTTAGACTTTGCTTTGTAACCCTTTGTTGTAACGGTTTTTGTAGTTTTTTTAGTAAACTTCTTTGAAGTTGAATACTGGATTTCATAGCCGGAAACATTCTTAATGTTATTCTTCCAGCTTACAGTAATTTGCTTTTTCTTTTTACTCTTTACGGAAGACAGAGTTGCCTTTGGCTTTGAAAGGCCTGAAATTACATAGCTTTCACTTGCGCTTACAGTCGGATTTGAATTAAGAGTTACGGTTAAGTTGTAGCTACCGTTACTCTTTGGATAAATAACGCTGTTTTTGATTTTAGCAATATTTGAATTGCTGCTTACATAACTTACCTGGTCATTGCTTAAAGTAATACCGTTAGGGTTAATACCTTTGTCAAAATAAGCGTATGTTGTAAGCGGAGCAAAATTCTTACCGTATACAATTTCTTGCTGAACTCTTAATGTGATATTGCTTGTAAGTGTGCTGACACTTGCTTTTACATTTGCGTCAGTAAAGTTTGTATACGGTGCGCCTTGGCTGTTTGCACCGTAAATTACATACATTGAAGTAATGCCGTTTAATGTGAATAAGCCTACGCCGATACTGTTAACATATTGGCCGGCAGGATGTGAAGCGTAAGACTGAATTGTTGTTTTGATTGTGTTGTAATCAGGAATTCCTGAAAAATAATAAATTGCTGATATTACAGCATTTGAAAGATATGATAAAACCAAATCACC
>CAVLCX010000042.1:0-8509 GCA_963661525.1 bacterium | reverse complement strand
ATCTAAATCAAAGTAAACGAATATATCTTTTGCTCTTTGCTTTGCTTGTTCACAAAGCATATTATCAAGCTGAATTGCAGTTTTGCCGGATGCAGTTCTGCATTCATTGATTGCGTTTGCGGTGTCATCAATAAGGCTGTTGTTTTCAATACCATCTAATAAAACGGTTGCACAGTTTGATGAATCTGCGGCAAAAACATTTGTAGCAAAGGAAAGGGAAGTTATGCACATAATTATTGCAAGTGCAAGCGATAATGTTTTTTTCATAATTTTACCTCTCTCATTAAATAAGTAAATAAAAAGGTGAGAATTTCCCACCTTTTTATTTACTATTTTATTTTTCTTCAAGTTCAATTTGCTTTGATACTGTATCGGCATTAAATGCTTTTTCAGGGTCAAAGTCTTTTTCAGGGAAGATAAGGTTAAGAACGATACCTGCAATCGAAGCAACAGCAAGTGCTGTAAGAGTAATATCGTGGCCGCCTATTGTAAATGTAATGCCGTTTGTAAGACCGAGTGCTACTACAAGGATAACCGCCGCAATAATAGTATTTCTTGCTTTTGAAAAGTCAACCTTTGCTTCAACAACATTTCTTACGCCGATAGCAGAAATCATACCGTAAAGAACGAATGAAATACCGCCTATTACTGCGCCCGGAATTGACTCAATAACTGCCGCAAATTTAGGGCAGAATGAGAATGCCATTGCAAAGTATGCTGCAATTCTTACTACTCTTGGGTCATATACTTTTGAAAGAGCAAGTACACCTGTGTTTTCACCGTATGTAGTGTTGGCAGGAGCACCGAAGAGAGAAGCAAGAGTTGTTGCAAGGCCATCACCTAAAAGCGTTCTGTGAAGTCCCGGGTCCTGAATGTAATTTTTCTTACAAGTAGCAGAGATAGCTGAAATATCACCGATATGTTCCATCATTGTTGCAATTGAAATAGGAACAAGTGCGATGATTGCAGAGATTGCTTTGCCGCTGTCGTGAACACCGCCGAATACGGTTGATGACCATTCGATTGGGAAACCAATCCAAGCAGCTTCTTTAACAACTGTGAAGTCAATAGCAAAGCTTTCAACTCCGCCGATGTTACCTACTACAACTGCTGTGAGATATGCACCGATTATACCGAGAAGAATAGGTATAATTTTAATCATACCTTTGCCGAAAATGTTGAATACAATTACGAGTACAAGTGCCACTATTGCAAGCCACCAGTTATTACTGCAATTGTTTACTGCTGACGGCGCAAGTCCCAAGCCGATTGCAATAATAATCGGGCCTGTTACAACAGGAGGGAAGAGCTTCATAATTTTGTTGATTCCCACAGCTTTAATCAAAGCGGCAAGAATAAGGTAAATAAGACCTGCACACGCTACGCCGAGGCAAGCATAAGGCAACATTTCTTTATTAGGTGTTCCGTCTTCAGCCATTGGTGCTACTGCTGCATAACCACCTAAAAATGCGAATGATGAGCCGAGGAATGCCGGTACTTTAAACTTGGTAAGACAGTGGAACAAAAGTGTACCCAAGCCTGCAAACAAAAGTGTTGTTGAAATACTTAAGCCTGTAAGAAGAGGTACTGTAACAGTTGCACCGAACATAGCAAACATATGCTGGAAACCGAGTACAACCATTTTTGGTGTGCCGAGCTGTCTTGCATCATAGATGCCGTCTTTGCCGACTTTTGGTTTGTTAGACATTTTTCAAGTCCTCCTAAAAATATTAAATTTTGTAATGATATAGAAAATAGCTTTAAGCGTAAAACTATTTAGTACCGAAAATTCTGTCACCTGCGTCACCAAGGCCGGGAATGATGTATGCATCTTCATTAAGCTTTTCATCAAGTGAAGCGCAGTAAATGTCAACATCAGGGTGAGCTTTTTTAAGAGCTTCAAGTCCTTCAGGTGCTGCGATAATGCACATAAATACAATCTTCCTTGGATTTCTTAATTTGATTTGACTGATAGCGTCAATTGCAGAACCGCCTGTTGCAAGCATTGGGTCTACAACATAAACATCTCTTTGGTCAATATCCTTTGGTAATTTGCAATAATATTCAACAGGTGTATGTGTTGTTTCGTCCCTGTATAAACCGATGTGGCCGATTCTTGCAGCAGGAACAAGGCTTACACATCCGTCAACCATTCCTAAACCTGCACGAAGAATAGGTACAAATGCAAGCTTTCTGCCGGCAATATGATTGCACTTTGCAATTCCGCAAGGTGTTTTAACTTCAACCTGTTCTGTCGGTAAATCTCTTGTTGCTTCAAATGTCATAAGCATTGCAATTTCGTTAACAAGTTCACGAAAGTCTTTTGTGCTTGTTTTTTCATCACGAAGAATGCTGAGCTTATGCTGGATAAGCGGGTGGTCGAAAATGACTACTTTTCTTCCCATAAATATATCCTCCAAAATCTTTTTGCTCAAATTTTATCATATTATGTCTAAATAAACAATAAAGGTTACACACTTGTAATTATTTTTTGTAAAGAAAATGTTAAATACTGTCATTACCGCGCAAAGTATTGCGTTTTTGCAAAGAATATATTATAATAGTCTAAATATGGAATATTATATCTAAAAGAGATAGGTTTGATATATATGGATAAGTTTAAATTAGTTAGTAAGTATAAGCCGACGGGTGATCAGCCGCAGGCTATTGATTCACTAGTAAAGGGTGTGCTTGCCGGTGATAAAGAGCAAACTTTGATGGGTGTAACAGGCTCCGGTAAAACCTTTACTATGGCTAATATTATTGAAAAAGTTAACCGCCCGACTCTTGTGCTGGCGCATAATAAAACACTTGCGGCGCAGCTTTGCAGTGAGTTTAGGGAATTTTTTCCTGAAAATGCAGTTGAATACTTTGTTTCATATTATGATTACTATCAGCCTGAAGCTTATGTTCCTACAACGGATACTTATATCGAAAAGGATTCATCCATTAACGATGAAATAGACAAGCTTCGCCATTCGGCTACTTCCGCCTTGTTTGAAAGGCGAGATGTTATTATCGTGGCTTCTGTATCCTGTATTTATTCAATAGGTGACCCGATTGATTATAAAAGTATGGTTATTTCGCTTCGTGCCGGTATGGATTACGGGCGCGATAAGCTTATTGAAAAACTTGTTTCAATTCAATATGAAAGAAACGATATTAACTTTGTCAGAAATAAATTCAGGGTTAGGGGAGATACTGTTGAAATTTTCCCTGCCGGTTCTAACGGAACGGCAATCAGAGTTGAATTTTTCGGCGATGAAATAGACAGAATTTGTGAAATTCAGCCGCTTACGGGAAAGGTTGAGGGCATACTTTCTCATGTTGCAATTTATCCGGCTTCACATTATGTTGTCGGCCCTTCAAAAATGAATAAAGCAATAGATAAAATATATAACGAGATGGTTGAACGCGTAAGTGAATTTGAATCAAAAGGCAAGCTTCTTGAAGCACAGCGAATAAAAGAGCGAACAATGAACGATATTGAAATGCTTAGGGAAACAGGCTTTTGCAAGGGAATTGAAAACTATTCTGCCGTAATGAGCGGCAGAAAACCCGGTGAAGCTCCGTTTACACTTATTGATTATATGCCTGATGATTTTCTTCTCTTTTGTGATGAAAGCCATGTAATGCTGCCGCAAGTCAGGGGTATGTATGCAGGTGACAGAGCAAGAAAAGAAAGCCTTGTGGAATACGGCTTCAGACTTCCGAGTGCGCTTGATAACCGCCCGCTTATGTTTGATGAGTTTTATAAAAAGATAAATCAGGTTATTTTCACTTCCGCTACACCCGGTCCGTTTGAAAGGGAACACAGCGTACAAATTGTTGAACAGGTTATTCGCCCTACCGGTTTGCTTGACCCTATTATTACCGTTAAGCCGACGGAAGAGCAAATGGATGACCTTTTATCAGAAATAAATACCCGTGCCGCCGCTAAAGAAAGAGTGCTTGTTACTACTCTTACCAAAGCTATGGCGGAGGACTTGACGCAGTATCTTGAAGGCTTTGGTGTAAAAGTAAGATATATGCACCACGATATTGATACTATTGAAAGAATGGAAATTATCCGTGACCTTCGTTTAGGCGAATTTGATGTGCTTGTAGGTATTAACCTTTTGCGTGAAGGGCTTGATATACCTGAAGTATCGCTTGTTGCAATTCTTGATGCCGATAAAGAAGGCTTTTTAAGAAGTGAAACATCACTTGTGCAAACTATCGGCAGAGCGGCAAGAAACGAACACGGTGAAGTTATTATGTATGCCGACAGTGTAACTCCGTCTATGGAAAGAGCAATTACCGAAACACTTCGCAGGCGTGAAATTCAGGAAAAATATAATGCCGAACACGGAATTACACCTAAAACAATTAAAAAAGATGTTCATCAAATTATTGAAATTACATCTAAAGAAAAGCTTGAAGGCAAGAAAAAGCACCTTTCAAAGAAAGAACGCCAGCTGATGATTGCCGAACTGACAAAAGAAATGAAAGAAGCGGCAAAGTTGCTTGAATTTGAGCATGCCGCATATCTTCGTGACCAAATTGCCGAACTTGAAGGTAAAAAATAAATGAAAGGAATGTGACAATGAATAAAAACATAGTGATTAAAGGTGCAAGAGAGCATAATTTAAAAAATATTGATTTGACTATACCAAGGGATAAGCTTATTGTTTTTACAGGACTTTCGGGTTCGGGTAAATCAAGCCTTGCTTTTGATACTATCTATGCCGAAGGTCAGCGCAGGTATGTTGAGTCGCTGTCATCATATGCAAGGCAGTTTCTCGGCCAAATGGAAAAGCCTGATGTAGACTATATAGACGGTTTATCACCTGCAATTTCAATTGACCAAAAAACCACGAGCCGAAATCCGCGTTCAACCGTCGGCACTGTAACTGAAATTTATGATTATTTAAGGCTTTTATATGCCCGTATCGGTACACCGCATTGTACTAAATGCGGCAGGGAAATCACACAGCAAACTGTTGACCAAATTGTTGACAGAGTTATGGAACTTGACGAAAAAACCCGTATTCAGATTATGGCCCCTATTGTTAAAGGGCGCAAGGGTGAATTTGTAAAGGAAATTGACTCTATTCGTAAATCAGGATTTGTTCGCGTAAGAATTGACGGTTCTGTATATGATTTAAGTGAAGAAATTAAACTTGAAAAAAATAAAAAGCATAATATTGATGTTATAGTTGATAGACTTGTAATAAATGCTGACATTAAATCAAGATTGACCGATTCAATTGAAACAGCTACTCACCTTGCCGAAGGTAATGTTTTAATTGATATTGTGGGTGACAGGGAAGAACTTTTTTCACTTAATTATGCCTGCCCGGAACACGGTGCCGTAATTGAAGAAATGAGTCCGAGGATGTTTTCGTTTAACAATCCTTTCGGTGCTTGTAAAAAATGCGGCGGTTTGGGTTCGTACAGAGAGATTGACCCGGATTTAGTAATTCCTAATAAAAAGCTTTCTATTAACCAAGGTGCAGTAAAAGCCTCCGGTTGGAATATTAAAGACAGTGCTATTGCAAAAATGTACTATGAAGGTCTTGCAAAGGAATACGGTTTTTCACTTGATGTGCCTGTTGATATGATACCTAAAGACGGACTTCGTGCCATTCTTTACGGTACAGGCGGTAAAAAGCTTAAAATGAAACGCGTTACTTCATACGGTACAGGCGATTATCAAACGGATTTTGAGGGTGTTATACCTAACCTTAAGCGCAGATATGAAAGCACTAACAGCGAATGGGCAAGAAGTGATATTGAAGCAGTTATGACAACTTGTGTTTGCCCGGATTGTATGGGTGCAAGGCTTACACCTGAAATTATGAGCGTTACAGTCGGCGGAAAGAATATATACGAATTTTGCTCAATGCCGATTTCTGAGGAACTTGAATTTATAAATAATCTTGAACTTACCTCTCGCCAGCGGATGATAGGTAAGCTTGTTGTAAATGAAATAAAGCAAAGGCTGAATTTCCTTAACAGTGTAGGTCTTGACTATCTTTCGCTTTCACGCGAGGCAGCCACTCTTTCCGGCGGTGAGGCACAGCGTATTCGCCTTGCTACACAAATAGGCTCTTCGCTTATGGGTGTGCTTTATATTCTTGATGAACCGTCAATCGGTCTTCATCAAAGAGATAATGATAAGCTGTTAGGCACGCTTAAAAACCTGCGTGATTTGGGTAATACGCTTATTGTTGTTGAGCATGATGAGGATACTATGCGAAATGCTGATTTTATTGTTGATATAGGACCGGGTGCAGGTGTTAACGGCGGTGAACTCATTGCAGCAGGCAGTGTTGATGATATTATTAACTGTGATAAGTCAATTACAGGTATGTATTTAAGTGGAAAGCGCAAAATTCCTGTTCCTGAAAAGCGCAGAGCAGGTAATGGTAAAAAGCTAACCGTTTTCGGCGCGCAGGAAAATAATCTGAAAAATATAGATGTTGAATTTCCGCTTGGTAAATTCATTGCGGTTACAGGTGTTTCGGGTTCGGGTAAATCAAGCCTTGTAAATGAAATTTTATACAAATATTTGGCAAATACCGTGAACGGAGCTAAAAAGAGGTTCGGCAAATTTGATAAAATAACCGGTGCAGATAATCTTGATAAAGTTATAAATATCGACCAGTCACCAATCGGAAGAACGCCGCGTTCCAACCCGGCAACATATACGGGTGTGTTTAACGATATCAGGGAACTTTATGCGCAGACTGCCGACGCTAAACAAAAGGGTTATAAAGCTAACCGTTTTTCGTTTAATGTTAAAGGCGGACGATGTGAAGCGTGTGAGGGTGACGGTATTGTTAAAATAGAAATGCATTTTCTTGCCGATGTATATGTACCTTGCGAAGTTTGCGGCGGTAAAAGATATAACAGAGAAACGCTTGAAGTTAAATTTAAGGGCAAATCAATTTTTGATGTGCTTGAAATGACTGTTGATGAGGGTGCAAAATTCTTTGAAGCACAGCCTAAAATATACCGCAAGCTTAAAACACTTCAGGATGTTGGCTTGGGATATATCAAAATAGGTCAAAGTGCCACCACTTTATCAGGCGGTGAAGCGCAGAGAGTTAAGCTTGCAACCGAACTTTCAAAAAGAAGTACGGGCAAAACTATTTATATTCTTGATGAGCCTACAACAGGTCTTCATACTGCCGATGTTCACAGATTAACTACCGTTCTTGATATGCTTGTTAATTCAGGTAATACCGTAGTTGTGATTGAGCATAATTTGGATATAATTAAAACCGCCGATTATATTATTGATTTAGGGCCTGAGGGCGGTAAAGGCGGCGGCACAATTGTAGCCACAGGAACACCTGAAGAAATTGCCGCTTGTGAAAAATCATACACAGGGCAGTATCTTAAACCGCTTTTAGAAAATAAATAAACATCTTTTAAGTATTCATAAGGGGGAATATTTATGAGAAATCATTTAGTTACATCTAAACAACCGTTGTTGAATATTGACGGAACTTTGCGTGAGCCGGGGTGGAGCAAGAGCCTTGTGCAGACTTACAGCAGAAAAGATATTAAAAAGAGAATTACCCGTATTAAAGAATGGGATTATTATTCTGTTATATCAAATAAAAATAATATTGCTGTTTGCTTTACTGTTTCTGACCTTGGGTATATTGAACTTGACAGCGTAAGCTTTCTTGATTTTTCTGTACCGAGGGAGCATACACAGGGCAATATTCTGCCGTTTCCGTTAGGCAGGCTTCATATGCCGAGCGATTCATCATTCGGTGATGTGAAAACATATAATTCAAAACTCGGAATTGAATTTTTAGTTCGTAACGGTAAGCGTATTATTCGCTGCGATTTTCCGGAATTTGACGGTGGTAAAGGCTTAAAAGCAAATATCACGCTTGAAAGTTTGAACGATGATACTATGGTAATTGCAACTCCGTTTAAAACGGATAAAAAAGCTTTTTACTATAACCAAAAAATAAATTGTATGAGAGCGTCGGGCAAGGTTTTATATGGCGGAAAGCTGTATGAATTTTCACCTGAAACAGATTTCGGCGCACTTGACTGGGGCAGAGGAGTTTGGACTTATGATAATGTTTGGTATTGGGGTTCAGGCTCGGGTGATATTGACGGCCATCGCTTTGGTTTTAATATCGGTTACGGTTTCGGTGACACATCTGCTGCAAGCGAAAATGTTATTTTCTATGACGGTGTAGCACATAAAATTGATGATGTCAAATTTAATATAAGTGATAATTTTATCGACCCTTGGACTTTTACATCATCAGACGGTAGATTTGAAATGAACTTTGAGCCGATTATTGACCGCAGTGATTATACAAGTGTGCTTGATTTGATTGTAACAAATCAGCACCAGGTATTTGGTAAAATGACGGGTAAGGCGGTTCTTGATGACGGTACTGTTATCAGAATTAAAGATTTTTTGTGCTTTGCCGAAAAGGTACATAATAAATATTAACAAGCATTAAAAGAAAGGAAAGATTATGACCTGTAC
>CAVLCX010000041.1:9627-10007 GCA_963661525.1 bacterium | reverse complement strand
AAAAAGCGTATGAGGGCGACTATGACACTGTTTTTGTTTTAACAATCACAAATCAATTAAGCGGAACTTATAACAGCGCACTTCAGGGTAAAATGCTTTATGAAGAAGAGTTTAATGATAATAAAAAAATCATTGTTTTTGACTCACTTGCAACATCGGGCATTGAAACAATTGTAGCAAAAAAGATAAAAGAACTTGCCGACAGCGGTAAGAGTACAGAGGACATACAAAAGGAAATTGAAACATATATTGTTAACAACACAGGCCTTTACTTCTGCCTTGAAAGTTTGGATGCGCTTAAATCAAACGGCAGGCTCTTTGCACTTGCGGCAAAAGTGCTTGAAAAAATAAGAGTTAAGCTTATTTGTAAAAGAACAGAC
>CAVLCX010000041.1:1203-9617 GCA_963661525.1 bacterium | reverse complement strand
GACCAGGGCAACATTTCACTTGCGGCGCAGGATATTACGCTTAACCGTGCAATGATGAAAATGAGCAACTTAATTTCATCCGAACTTAACGGAAAAGATTTAAGCGGTGAAACACTTATTATTTCTTATGTTTGCTGTGAAGAAAGAGCAAAGCAGATTGCAGATAAAATATGTGATAAATCACATTTCGGCAAGGTTGAAATCATCAAAGCATCAGGCCTTAATTCACTTTATGCGTCCGACGGGGGCATAATAGTTTCATACAGTTTCTAAATCAATCGGGAGCATTGCTATGTTCCCGATTTTGTTATATAATAATGTTATGAGAAAAATTACATTTAAGATTGATGATAAAAACAGCGGACTGATGATAAGGGATTTTTTAAGAAATTTCGGTGTATCAAGCGCGCTGTTGACTAAACTTAAGCAGGATGAAAACGGAATAGAGCTAAACGGTAAATTTGCAAAAGCCATTGAAGTATTAAAAAGCGGTGACACACTCACTGTCAATATTAAAAACAGCGGAAAAATGCCTGATAAATTTGAATGTGACGATGTAAAGGTTGCTTATAATGACGAGGATATTTTGGTACTCAACAAACCGCCGCTAATGCCCGTTCACGAAAGCAGAAATCACAGGGGTGACACACTTGCAAATGTTGCCGCCTGCTATATGGAAAGCGACTGTGCATTCAGAGCGGTATACAGGCTTGACAGGGATACAAGCGGCCTTGTACTTATTGCAAAAAATGAGCTTGCGGCAAGCAAGCTTGCAGGTAAAATAAAAAAAGATTACTACGCTGTGGTTTCGGGCAAATTTGAGGGCAGAGGAACAATTGATTTACCTATCAGAAGAGTGCAGGAAAGCATTATTGAACGCGGTGTATTTGATGACGGGGAAAGAGCAGTAACGCACTATGAAGCTATCAAAACCGACGGTGAAAACACACTGCTGAAATTAAACCTTGAAACAGGGCGCACACATCAAATAAGAGTTCATTTTTCACATTTAGGCGCACCGCTTTTGGGCGATACTCTTTACGGCGGCAGCTGCGAAAAGATAAACAGGCAGGCACTTCACTGCAAAACAATATATTTCACCCACCCTGTAACTTACGAAAAAATCACTGTTGATTGTGATTTTCCAAATGATTTTAAAGGACTGATTTAATGCCGGCATATTCAACCCACTATATTTTTGCCAGGGAACTGAAAGAAGAAATTGAAAATCAAATTGACTTTAAATTAGACGAAGCGGCATATTATATCGGCACGCAAGGGCCTGATATATTTTTTGACCACAGGGTTATGCCCTGGATGCTCGGCAAATCATTAAGAAAGACGGGTTCAAAACTGCACCGTGCAAAGCCGAGTGAAATTTTTGAAAAAATGCGTGAATACATCTCAAAATCAAACCAAATTGAGATTGCAAAATCATATGCCGCCGGCTTCATTTTGCACTATGCACTTGACAGAAACTGCCACCCGTATGTTTATTTTTTGCAAAATAAAATGACTGATGAGTTTAAAAAACTTAACAGCCACACAGCGCATAATACTATTGAATTTTCAATGGATGCTTATCTTTTATCAAAAAGAATGAATATAAAAAAGCCGCATCTTTTTGACACGGCAGGCACATTAAACTTCAGCAACATTGAGCTTGAAGAACTCGGCAAAATGATAAGCTATATTACAAATGCTGTAACAAAAAGCAGTATAACACCAAATGACGCCATAACCGCAATAAAAGATATTAAATATATCCAAAAGCTTACAACGGATAAAACCGGAAGAAAAGAAAAAATAGTTAAAATAATTGATGATTTATCCGCCCCGTTTTCAAAAAAATTTAAATTTAGTGCTTTGATGCGCCCAAAAGACTTGGAAAATGCAAAAAAATATGGTAATATAGAGCGAAAGATGTGGGCTTCACCTTATGACAAACTAAAAGGAAACGAAAGTTTTGAAGACTTATTTGAATTTTCTAAAATTGAAGCATTAGATATGATAAATCAATTTTTCTTGGGTGAGGACACTTACAAAATAACACAAAATAAATCATTTTTAACAGGAGTTGAAGTAAAATGAAGACTATTCCGAGTTTTCAAATTGACCACAATATCCTCAAAAGAGGAATTTATATCAGCAGAATTGATGATGATATAACAACTTATGATATTCGTATGCGTGAGCCTAACAAGGAACCTGTAATGACTAACGCTGCAATGCACACAATTGAGCATCTTTTTGCAACTTATGTAAGAAATACAGAATTTGGCGATAATATAATTTATTTCGGCCCGATGGGTTGCAGAACCGGATTTTATTTTCTTACAAGAAGCTTGAGTGATAATTATTCAATCAAACTTATTATAGAGGCTTTTCAGTTTATAGCTGATTATTGGGGTGTTATTCCGGGCGCATCACCAAAAGAATGCGGCAACTGCCTTGACCATAATCTGCCGCAGGCTAAAGAAGAATCGAAAGCTTTTCTTGAAGTAATCAAAGATTGGACTAAAGAAGATTTAAAATATCCAAAAGCCGAAGACGAAGAATAAAGCTAAAAAGACAGTGTAGATTTTCTACACTGTCTTTTGTTATATATCATCTATATTTAATATATCCTTTTTCCAAGTTGCAACAGGGTGATTGCAATTAAAGTTTTCAAGCTTTAAGTTTTGGGTATGCCTGCTCCAAAGTGCATATGACGGAAGATTTCTGAACCGCCAGCCTTCAGGATATGTTTTTGCATATTCAGGAATAAATCTGCGCTTATCCACAGTTTCTTCACAAGCATAATAATCAAGGAAAATATTTTTAAGCGTTACATTTTTAACTCTTTTGGTTATACCGAGCTGCTTATATCCGGCAATGATAACCGGAAGTTCAACTCCCGTTGCAGTAACATTTGAAATATTTATATCCCTTACTTCACTTAACATATTGAACCTAAACACATTTGAATCCGCACCGCCTTTACCTTTTATGCCGAATTCAATTGCATTTGCGCTTTGGCTGTTAACTTCGGCAGCCCTGTTTCTGTTTGCAAGGCGGATAAATATAGGGCAGGTGCAGCGCTCCATTGTAATGTTATCAACATTTACATTGCTGAGTACAGTTCCGTCACACGCTTCAAGCGAAATGCCCGACACACTGCCGGGATATAAATCAGTCATAAATAATTTGCAATCATTTATATAAATATCGGAAATATCATATGTAGTTTCCGTGCCGACTTTTATTGCATTTGTTCTGCTGATAATTTCGCAATCGGAAATTTTAATATTATTCATAGGACCGGTATTACCGAGCCAGCTTGCATTTTTAATTACTATGCCGTCATCCGCTGTTGAAATAAAGCAATGCGAAATATTAACATTGCTTGTTCCTGCTATGTCAATTCCGTCGGCATTGGCAACATTGCGGTTATTATTTATGATGAAATTCTTAATATCAACATTTTCACAATTTGAAATTTTAAAAGTCCAATATGCGCTGTTTTCTATAATAAAATTATCTACCGTAATATTTTTGCAATTTTTAAAATATATAGGCCCGCCGTACTTGCTTGGGTGTGCAAAACGAAGCTGGCTTCTGTAATCTTTTCGCATTTCAATTACATCTATATATTTTGGCGGTGTAGTGTTATTTTCGCTTGCCACAGGCTCGAAACCGAAAAGATGGCCGTTACCCTTAATCTTTCCGCCGCCTTTAAGTGAAATATTTTCGCAGTTTTCGGCATACAAAATAGCTTTTTTGCTTTCGTATCCCTTACCTGTTTCGTTAGCGCAAAGGGATGAATTTTTGGTAATGAAAAGAGTAACATTAGATAAAAGAGTTACGGTTGTGGTGACATAATCTCCCCCGTCAACAAGAACCACACCGCCGATTTGAGATGCTTTTTCAATAGCTTTGTTGATGAAAGGTGCATTATTTGAATTTTGAATATCTGCACCGTATTCCCTAATATCAACCACATTTTTACGGGGTTTACCCTGCTTTTTTATATAATTTTCTTCAGGATAATAGCTTGAAAAATCATATTTGCGAACCTCGGTATACGCGTCCCCTTCGGTCACTCTCAAATCCTTGCCGAAAAAAAGTGTTTTAAGCTTATCAATATCGTTTCTCTTTTTCTTATACATAACCTAATCCCCTAAAATAAAAGACAACATACTGATATAATTATACCAAAAAAATAATTTAATGTAAATACTACAATTTATTAACATTTAGGTGTATAATTAAGATAAGGGATAGGTTATTCTATTTTAGCAAACTTTGCCTATACCCCCAAGTTAAACACAGGAGGTAAACATTTATGATTAACATTACAGCAAGAGGATTTGAACTCAAGCAAGGAACAAAAGACGGAATTGAAAAGGAGCTTAAAAGAATTGAAAAAATGCTCCCTGATTCAGCAGAATTTGATGTAACACTTGCCAAGAAAAAAGATGGCTACAAGTGCGATATAACAGTAGTAAATGTCGGCTCATTCATCAGAGGTGAAGCAAGAGCAGACAGAATTGAGCCGGTTGTTGATATGGCTGTTGACGACCTTAAGCGAAAATTGAGAAAATTAAAAACATTTCTTGTTGATAAAAAGAGAAAAGGCGGAATTGATGAAATTGCGCAGGCTGTTGCTCCGCTTGATGATATTACAATGGATGATTTTGACCAATTTGATTCATCAAGTGTTGATATTAAGAGGAAGAAAACAATTTCCCCTAATATGATGAGTAATGATGAAGCAATACGATGAGGCTATCGTTCAAATGGAAATGCTCGGTCACAGCTTTTTCGTATATCTCGGACTTGACGGTGAAACTAAAATCATTTATAAAAGAGAAAAAGGATACGGTCTTTTAATTTGCGAATAAATTTAATTTGCCGCGCTTTTTCGGGCGGTGCAACCGTAAGTTTACATTTTGAAAACCGATAATATGTTGAAATGCAGGCACTTCTTTGGTATGATATTTTCAGAGATAAACATACAAGGAGATGCCTGTATGAATTTTAGTGAAAATTTACGAGAACTCAGAAAAGCCAAGGATATTAAACAAGAAGTGCTTGCAGAGAATTTGAATGTTTCCCGCCAAACCGTATCAAAATGGGAAAACGGTACAGCTATGCCGGATTTAAAAAAGCTGACCGCACTTGCCGAATACTTCGGTGTAACTATGGATGAGCTTTTAGGCTTAACCTCACCGTGCAGTGAGGGTGAAAGCATAAGTGATTATGCAAAAGAATATATAAACGAGCTTATATCGCTTGAAAACGAAGCAAGCACAAGAAAAATAAATGAACTAAACACAAAATGGAAAATCAGCGTGATAATTCTTGCTGTTGTTTTGGCAATTGCGTTTTTCAATATCGGTAATTTAAGCACAAGATTAACCGCCGCCGAAAACAATATGCAAAACATTGCAAACAATACATATTATAATGATGATTCATATGACGATTTGGATTCCACATCATACCAAATTTTAAACTATGTTGATTATAAGGTATTGGATATAGATAAAAGCAAGCCTTGGCTTGCAACCATAAGCATAACATATTCACCTGAAAAGTATTCAAAAAATTTAAAAGTAACTTTTAATGCACCGCAGGAAGACGGAACAATAAAAGAAGTTGAGCTTGAAAACAATAACGGGGATTTTACAGTTCAAACTACTGTTGATACAACATACGGTAAATATATAATTCAAACAAATGACGGTGAAACAATTGAAAAAGCCGATTTATCAATAGATTTTATTGATGATTATTTTAACAGTAACAGTATTTCAATACCCGTTAATTATTCCGACGGATATATTACCGGCGAACTTGATGATTATATAAATTTCAGAATTGTATCAAAAGCGAAAGTAAAAAAAGGATATGTAAAAGCTTATTTTGATGATGAAAAGCCTTATTTTACAAAGGAATTCAGAGTATATAACGATAAGCTTTATGTATCAAGCGTCAAAATAAAAACAAGCTTTGATAAATTTTATAAGCATAATACATTTAATTTGGAATATACCGTGGTTGATGAAAACGGTATAGAATACAGCACTATACAAAAATTGTCATTTTCAATACACGAAAACAAAATTGATTTAGATAATTCCGACGAAATAAGCAAAAAGCTCACATTTCCAAACGGAAAAATCATAACAAGTCCCACAGATGAATAGTGCTTATTGAACAAGATTTCATATTGTGATATAATCTTATTAAACAAAGCTTAAGGAGAGAGATATATGGCAATAAATGAAAGCATCAAATACATCGGTGCAAGCACGCACGACCTTGATTTATTTGAAGGGCAGTACACCGTTCCAAACGGAATGGCTTACAATTCATATTTAATTAACGATGAAAAAATCGCAATTATGGATACCGTTGATAAAATTGTAACATCAAAGTGGATTGATAATTTAAAAAATGCACTTGCCGGAAAAGAACCTACATATCTTATTATTCAGCATCTTGAACCTGACCATTCGTCAAATGTAAATACAGTTATTGAAATGTATCCGAATATAACACTCGTTTGCACAGCCAAGGCTAAAAGTATGCTTGGGCAATTCGGCATTAAATCAGAAAATGTTTTAACAGTCGGCGAAGGTGATGAACTTTCACTCGGAAGTCATACGCTTAAATTTATTCTTGCACCTATGGTGCATTGGCCTGAAGTTATGTTAAGCTATGAAACAAGCGAAAAAGCTCTGTTTTCTGCCGATGCATTCGGCAAGTTCGGTGCGCTTGATGTTGATGAAAGCTGGAATTGTGAAGCAAGAAGATATTATTTTAACATTGTAGGCAAATACGGTATTCCTGTTTCAAATCTGCTTAAAAAAGCAAGTACACTTGAAATAAATACCATTTACCCTCTTCACGGCCCTGTATTAACAGATACAATACCTGAAGTTATAAAGCTTTACACAACTTGGGCAGCATACGAACCTGAAGACGAGGGTGTGTTTATAGCATACGCATCAATGCACGGTAACACAGCCGAAGCGGCAAACAAGATGAAAGAAATACTTGAAGCCAAGGGTGCAAACAAAGTTGCAATTGCCGACCTTTCAAGAGATGATATGGCAGAATGTGTTGAAGACGCATTCAGATACAGCACCCTTTTATGTATGGCACCAAGCTATGACGGCGGTGTATTTTTACCAATGGATGATTTTATTCACCATTTAAAATCAAAGCTTTACCAAAACAGACGCGTTGCACTTGTTGAAAACGCATCGTGGGCGCCAAGCGCGGTTAAAGCTATGAAAGCCGAATTTGAACAGATGAAAAATATTAACTTGATTGAAAACACAGTTACAATTAAAACAGCCGTTAAGGAAAGTGACATAGAGGCTTTATCTAATTTGGCAGACGAAATACTTAAATAAAGTTAAGTGGCGATGAGTTCTATATTCTCATCGCCACTTTTAATTGTTAAATTTCTATACCGAGTTCATTGATTTTATCTATTAAAGCAAGCCAATCGGCAAATGCAAATTCCTTATTGTTCGGATTTCTCAAAATCGCTGCCGGGTGGTATGTACCCATAAAAAGAGTACCGTTTTTATCAATAAACTGACCGTGCTGCTGTGTTACCTTAAAGTTTTTATCAATAAGCCTTTGCGCAGAAATTCTGCCAACGCACACTACAATTTTAGGTTTGATAATTTTAAACTGCTCCCTAAGCCAATTTATGCACATATCCTGTTCCTCGGGCTTTGGATCGCGGTTTTTAGGCGGGCGGCATTTAACCATATTTGCAATATATACATTCTTATCACGCGAAAGGTCAACGCTTGCAAGGAATTTATCAAGCAGCTGACCGCTTCTGCCTACAAAAGGTTGGCCCTGCAAATCCTCGTTTTCGCCCGGACCCTCACCTATAAGCATAATATCGGCGTCCTTTTTGCCGACACCGAATACAAGATTGGTTCTGCCCTCGCACAAATCACATTTTGTGCAATTTTTACATTTTATTTCAAGTTCGTCTAATGTCATTTTTTATCACCAAAGGTATTATATCAAATTTATGGTTGAAATACAATCAAAATAGGTATAAAATATAAGAGATTAAAATGCATATTTATTTGCATATATAATTTAAGGAGATTTACATATGGAAAACAAAGTTTTAGTTGAAATTTCAGCAAGACATGTTCATCTTTCAAAAGAAGATTTGGAAACACTTTTCGGCAAGGGATATGAACTTACAGTTAAAAAGGAGCTTTCACAACCCGGCCAATTTGCTTCAAACGAAAGAGTAAAAGTAATCGGCTCAAAAAGCGAATTCCCTGCTGTATCAATCCTCGGCCCGTGCAGAAAGGAAACACAGGTTGAACTTTCACTTACCGACGCACGCTCAATCGGTGTTAACGCACCTGTAAGAGAGAGCGGTG
>CAVLCX010000041.1:0-1148 GCA_963661525.1 bacterium | reverse complement strand
ATTACAAAGGGTGTAATTGCTGCTAAAAGGCACATTCACGCTACAACAGCAGACGCTGAAAAAATGGGACTTACAAACGGCGAAATCGTTTCAGTTGCCATTCCTACATCAAACGGAAGAAATCTTACCTTCGGTGATGTTGTAGTAAGAGTTTCAGATTCATATGCACTTGCAATGCATATTGACACCGACGAAGCAAATGCTGCCGGTATGGCACCAAACACAATCGGTACTGTTATTAAATAATTGCATTTTTTCAATCAGCGGTAGGTGATGTGCCTATCGCTGATTTTTTATATATAAAATTAAAAATACTGTGCAAAATAATAACGGTGATTTTAATGGAATTTGCTAAAATTATTATTTTATCGGTTACGGCAATGGTAGTTTTATTTTTGCTTACCAAGCTTATGGGATACAGGCAAATAAACGAAATGAGCTTTTTTGACTATGTTATAGGGATTACAATAGGTTCAATAGCTGCCGAAATGTCAACAAATCTTGACCTTGAATGGTGGAAAGGCATTACCGCAATGGCAGTTTGGGCGGTTATAGGCTTACTGCTTTCGGTAATCACGCAAAAAAGCATAAAGGCAAGAAGATTTATTTCAGGCGAACCTATCATAATTATGCAAAAAGGAAAGGTAATAAAGAAAAATTTGAAAAAAGCAAAGCTTGATATTGATGATTTGATTGCAAGCGCAAGGGTAAGCGGATATTTCAGCCTGACGGATATTGACAGTGCAATTATGGAAATTACGGGAAGTATCAGCTTTATGCCGACACCGCAGAAAAGGCCTCTCAACCCAAAAGATTTTAATTTTGCACCTATGAGAGAGGGACTTTCATACGATGTTATTTGCGACGGAAAATTTGTTGAAAAAGAAATTGAAAAATGCCCTGTTGATAAAAACGAAATCAAAAAAATGCTTGCAAACAGAGAAACAAAAATGGCGGACATTGCACTTGGAAGCATTGATGAAAATAAACAGTTGACAATTACGACTTATTAAACTATATTAGTGTATATTATAAAATAAAGAGGTGTAAATATGGCTGATAATCACGAACACACACATGATGAATGTTGCTGTGAGCATAACCATGAACACGCTTGCTCATGCGAACATAATCATGAAGATATAAAT
>CAVLCX010000040.1:0-9996 GCA_963661525.1 bacterium | reverse complement strand
AACAAATTAAATTAAATGTTTTTTACATCTTCAGGCGAAGTTAATATAAATAATGTAAAATCTTTAGAATACTTTTCTGTAATTTTAATTACATTGTTTAAAGTAGAATCACAGTTAATTTCCTTCAAGTTGAGACTTAAAGGTGTTACCCTACTTGCGCTTCCACCAACTATAAAAAACAATATATCAAAACATTTATAAGATTGTGATATTTTTCTGAAATCAGGAACAAACCTTCGTACTGTACGCAGAAATGTTTTTCTTTGATTATCAGTTATTTTTGAATTAGGATAAATGCTTTGACAATTATTAACTTTTTGAATTTTTGTATATTTACAAAAATCAACGAGAAATTTTTCAATAAATTTAATTGCATCACTGCGACTTGGAAAATAATAAGTCGTTTTTAACGAATATTTATCATTCTCGTTTCTGTTAAATTCATCAAAATTAGAAGAGTAAATATTATAATTATCACTTCTTATCTCTAATTTGAACATAATATGTATTTTCTCCTTATTTCGACACTAACAATCCGAATCCTTGATTATTATTTCTTTTGAAAATTGTACAAGTTTCGCCATCAAGGTTTTTAAACATATAAAATTTTTCTCCGAGAAACAGCATTTCATCAATGGCTTCGTCAATAGTTTGAGGTCTTAATTCAATATATTTTTTCTTTGTTATTTTCTCGGACATTGAACCAAAATTGTCATATTCTTTCATATTGACATTCTTTAGAACAGCTTTAGGATCAAGAAGTTTAGAAATTTTATTTCCTTGCTTTTCAAAACGATTATCCTTAAGTTTTCTATATTTGCGAATTGCATCATCAATAGCTTCGTTTACTGCCGGAACAGGTGATTTTTTATTTTTGCCTTCACCCTTAATAAATTTTCCAAGTAATGTGAACGAAACAGTTGACTTGTAATCTCCACTCGCTGCTGTTCTGATTTTAATCGTTACATCTGTGTCGATTTTTATTTTTTTATCAAGCTTGTCTACTTTTGATGAAATTATTTCTTTTTCTCCATCTTTAAGTTCAAAGCCCTTTACTACAAAATTCTTATTTAACATTTTGTTTCCTCTTTTGCTACAATGTTATATAGTTATTATTTTGTTTTTTTACATATTTTTCTACAAAATATTTTCAAAGTAAAAAAATATGCTGTTTTTCTTTTCTGATGTTATATAGTAAAATAAAATACTTTTTACGCATTTTTTTGTAATTTATCAAATATTTTTTTCACTATTGATTTGTTTACTGCTTTTATATAAATTGTTTTGGAATAATTCATATATATTTTTTCACCTTTATCGTTGAAACTATATCCACGAACTATAAAAAAATAGTTCTTCCCATTTATATATAAATGTTTATTGTAATAATTTTGTGATCCATCATATATTAAGTTGAGTTTTGATAAATTTGCTTTATCTGATTGATATAATTCATAACCTGATACCGATTCTAATTCATCCCAAGTAATTTGAATCGGTTTCTTTCTTTTACTGATTGCAAATAAAGAATATTCGCTGTCTGTTGCGCCTTCATCAACATTATTTATATCAAATTCATTTTCACTCTCATATTTTGATGAAGTTGTATTTTCAATTAAATTTATTTTTGAAGTTATTTTTTTTGTTGTAGAAACAACAGTTGTTTTAGCTTCAGTTATATTTTCTTCATTACTTTTCACAGAATTATCAGAAGTAGATTTTACTTTTTTCTTTGTTGTATTATCTGTTTGCAAAACAGTTTCTTTTTTTGTGGTTTTCATTTCTGTTTTATGCTTTTTAGTAGTTGATTTGTTTTTTTGTTGTTTTTTTAATGGTTTAGTTGTTTGTTCTATAACAGTAATGTTACATGTTGCATTATTATTTGTTCCATCAGTTGATATACAGGTAATTTTTGTAAAGCCCTTTCCTACTGCAGTAACAATTCCATCGTTAGTAACAGTTGCAACAGAAGTATTTTGTGAATTCCAAACAACATTTTGAACTGCGTTTTCCGGAACAACAGTGCTATTTAACTTAACAGTATCACTTATTTTCAGTGATATATTAGCTTTATCAATAGAAATATTTGCACTTGGAACAACTGTAACTTTACAGATTGCGATTTCTCCAGAACTCGTCGAACAATAGGCTGACACAGTTCCTAAATTGTTTCCAGTAACATCCCCATTTGAAGATATTGTTGCAACAGAACCATCACCGTTTATATGCCATTTTTTTTGCTTTCCTGAACAATTTGATAAATCGGTTGGAATCGTTAATGTTCCACCTAAACCAACAGAAAAAGTTTTAGGAATATTAGGAGTTCCGGCATAGCTTATTATTGGTAAAGAAGATAATGTAATAATGAATGATAAAAGAACGCATAAAATTTTATTGTTTTTAATCATCAGTATCACCTTCAAAAACAAAATCAATTTGATTGTCAAAAATGCATTTCAAAATCAGTGATAATTCCCATTCACAATTACATTGAATCCAAAAGTTTTTTGTTTTAAATTCTTCACGCAAATAATTTTCGTTAAATCGGAATATTCTTCCTTTAAAAATGTCGTTTTTGACGGTGAAAGGTTTCATAATAGGAATACAATCCAATTCATGAAAACCAATTGAAACATCAGAATTTAAAATATTATGTTTATCATCATTATGTTTATAGGAAACTTCACTATCCGAGTTGTCTTTTTCTTCGTACTGTTCAACAAGTTTATTGAATTTATTCATAAATTCGTTATTCTCGTCATTATTTGATACATCATCATTTTCATCTTCGTTTTCTATTTTTGTATCAAATGACACAAAAATATCGTTCTCGTTAGGATTTTTTGCGTTATCAGTTGTATTTACAGTAATATCAACAACAGGTTCATCCGCGTTATTGTCGAGGTCAGAATCATTTCTATTGACTTCATTTGATTCAACTTCTTCCGAAATGTCTTGCTGGGCTGGAACATCTGAAATAATTTCTTCATTAGGTATTGCATTTTCAATTTGATTATTTGAAATATCATTTTCAACAGATGAGTTATTATCCGGTAACATCTCATCAATTATCTTTTCTTCAACAGATGAATTAGATTTTGACGGAACAATTTCTTTCTTTTTGTTACCAAATAGACTTTTTTTCTTTGTATTTGTCTCATAATAATCTTCAGGATTTTCTGTTAATTCATTAACAACAGACTTAAATATTTCATTAAAATTAACAACAACCACATTGTTTTTCTTCTCATAATATGCTTTTGAAGCATTCACAAGACAACTATCATCTTCCGTACTAATTCGATAACAGGTGTCAGTTTTATTTTTTTTCCAGCGAGTAACAAATCTATTTTCATTTTCAAGAAATATCGGGTTTACGCCCCATTTTTTTCCTAAAACATAATACATTGCCATAAGTATTTCAGCTTTTTCTTGCGTATCGCAAAGAATAGCAATATCAGGTTCGTAATAGCCATTAAGGGTTAAATATTTATAATATTCGCCTTTTAAAACTTCTATTTTCAAAATCAATCACCTCGAATTTTAGAATAACATTCTGTGAATTTTGTTGGCGAAACTGAATTTTTCTTTAAAAACACAATTCCTTCATTCGTTTGCTCATATAGATAGAATTTCTTTTCAGTTTTACTCTTTGTAATATAATATTTTGGTTTTTCCTCGACAATATATGTAAGAATCAGTTTTTGGCTTTTCGGAATATTTTTCAATATCACACACCCTCACTTAAATCGTAAAAGAAATCAGGATATTGTTTTGCAACATTTTTCATACATTGTACAAATCTTTGACTTTTTTGTTCTTGCACTTTACAATTTTCAATGCGATACCCTTCATTAGTTAAATAGTATTTCGCACATGATTTTGCATATGCGTTTGCCTTATTTTCATTTGAAAATTTATTTAATAAAATACTGAATCCATTTTGTGAAATGCACAACATATTTTGACCAGTAATTTTTGGTTTAATATCGCTAAAATCAAAATGGTGATTTGATTTCTTATCTGTAATCGTGCTTTTAAAAATTACGATTAGATTATCCGTTTGATATATTTCGATTTTTTGATTTTTCTTTTCATTAAATAAAATAGTTTTAATTTTAATCATCCTTTCCGTGAACTACTTGGCATTGAAATAGGGAGTGTTCTTGACGGTTGTTCATAAATAGATTATATTTTTTCTATTACATACTTATATAGTAAAAAAATTACAAAATTACAAAAAAACAGCCACAGAAATTATTCTGTAGCTGCTAAATTATCTCTCACTGTGACACATACAAAGTAGAGGTGCGGAGAGTCGTATCCACATTATTAAAACATCAACAAAGTTTATTATAGTCACTAAAATCATCACAACTTCTAAATATAATTTTGTTATTACACCAGCGCTGTAAGTTTTTAATTTCTTTTGGAGCAGAAGGTTTATTATATATCATCACAAAAGGATCATAGCCTAAATCTCTTAAAGTGTAGATTCTGTAAAGGTTTTCTTCCATAGTTGTATCGTAATTACACAGAATATAAACCGCCCCGAAATGACCGTGTGGCTTTCTTGTAGCGTGTTTAGAGTACATTTCCAAACCTTTAAGAACAAATTCTGTATCTTTCATATAATCCCAAGCAAAATGTATATTTTTAAGTTTAATTTGATTTATCAAACCAATATTTGTTTCATTAAGAAGTCGGGCATCTACACCCTGAGTAAAATCAACATTTGCATTAGAATCAATAAGTTGTCGTAATAATTCGTTATTTTCTTTACAAGCAAGAATATTTGGATCAAGTAATTTAATATTTTTTTGACCGTTCCAAAACTCTGATAAGTCAGCAACTTTCTTACTGCATTTTCCCTCTTTTTGAGCTACAATGCAAAAATGGCAACCACGAGGACAACCTCGTGTAAGATAACCGTATGCTGTGTCTTTTGTCATTTCAGGATATAATGAATAATCAGGGTACTGATGTTCTATCTCATCAGGAAGAGTTGAATTAAGCTTTGGGTTATACACTTCGTTACCGTTAATCGTTTCTATTGCATAACCTGTACCACCCTTAATGATTTTATCAGCTTGTGGAGTAAATGTAATATCAGGTGAATATGTATCGCTGAAAACTTTACATTTAGACAAATATAATATTTATTTTCATATATGACCAATGAGCCGAAAACAAAACCATTACTAAAAAAGCTGGCATTTTTGAATGTCTTTTCAAAATTCGTATAAATTGCTTTATTAACAGGTTTTCCCCTAAATACAGTTTCTCTCATGTTGTTTATCCTTTCTAATGGCTTAATATTCTTTCATTTTTCATTTCACAGGTATATAGTAATTTTTAAACAAAAATTTTATACGCTCATACGAATTTACAAATTATTAACAAAAAAGGACCACTTTAATCGGTGGTCCTTTTTGCTGTTTTTTCACTGTTTTAAAATCCTTTCGATGTTTTTTCTACTTCCAGTTATAATATATCGTCTTTCCTTTTTGTTTTTCTTTAAAAGAATCATTTTGTTAAATTGATTAAGCGTGCTTGTATCTTTCTTTCCTGTTACAGTTACATCTTTAATAACTACTTTATTTCCAAGTGAATTATCGACCTTATATTTGTATACTTGACATTCATTACTATCATCAATACCATCTGGTAGATGAAAACAAAACGATTTCACATATCCGTTTTCATCATCAAAATAGTAAATATTATCATTATTATTAAATTGAGTTGTAATATCCTGAACAGAAAAAGTATTATTTATAGTTTCTTTTGGATTGATAATATCATAATTTTCCAAATTAACATACAAAATATCAAACACTAATACAATTATCGCCGCCATTAAAATAATGTAAAATACTAATTCAATATTGTTTTTTATTTTAGTATTCATAAATTTTATCTTTGACATTTTCTTCCTCCTTATAATTACTACAAAGGTATATTTGCATTGATAGTATCTTTTGCTTCACTTAATAATTCTTTTGTATCTTTATCTGTAAATTCTGCTTTTGCACTTTTATCTTCAAAGTGAGAACTCAAATCAACTTTATATTCTTTAAAAATTGATGGTATATTACAATCTCTTGACAAAGAACGCTTAATTCTTCTTATTCCTTCAGCTTTTTCACTGTTAGTGCTTATATACATAATGAAAGTATGTAAATCAACTTGAATAAAATCTGTATCATCAAATAATTTCAAAAAAGCATCCGTTTCTTTTTTAGTCGCTTTAATTGAAAATATGTGATTTTCGGCAGATATTCTCAATATACATGCTTTTTCTTTATCACCATTTACGCAGAAAATTCTTTTTACATTCTTTTTAGAAATTAGCAAATTGCTTATTTCTTTTGAAAATTCAAAATCATCTAAAGTCAAACTGTATATGAGTTCATTGGCTTTACAATTTTTATCAAACCTTTTAGAATCAGTAATTTCATAAGTTGCAATTGCCGCAATTACTGTAATAAATATAATTCCGATAAATTCAAAAATATTTTCAACTCCTTATGATAACGAATCAATTCGTTCCAAGAAAAAGTTTTTGATTTCTTGCATTAACGCTTCTTTATTTTTATCTGTGAATGAAAATTTTTGACTTTCAAAATAAGGACTTAAATCAATATTGTAAAATGCAAAATGTTTAGGAATCCTAATCATAACAGAGTAATAATTTTTGTTTATAATTTTAATTACTTCTTTTAGTTTTTGATTTTTGACATTCGCTTTTAAATAACATATATCTAATTTCATAGAATCAGCATCATTTAAAAGAAGATAAAAGTCTTTAATTTCTTTTTCATTTGCATCAATAGTTAGTTCTTTAATATCATTAAATATTTCAATAAAAGAGCAACATGGTGATGTAATATTGCTAATTTTCAAGTGAATTTTTTTATCTGGACAAAGAATTTTGCTTATATTATATTTTGATATTTCAATTGCATTTTCTTTTTTCGATAAGATAAAATCAAGATCATCTAAAGATAAATTTTGAATAAATTTCACAATTTCATCTTTCTTTTTCTTATTTTTCATATTTTTTTGGTGGTTTATCACAAGATATATAATAACCAACACAACAGCTCCACAAGCAATTATAATTTCCATAATAAAACTCCCCTTTTAATAAAGTCTATTAATTTCCTTCTTTACGATTTCTTCGGTTGATTCATTTTTATAGGTATATAATTCAGCTTGGATTATGTCACCCTTTTCCAAGTCAAAATACTTGCTATGAAATAAACCACCGTAACTGAAATCTTCAGTTGTATTAAACTCTTTACTGTATACTGTTACATCCACATCATAATCATATATAACACTTATACCTGTATATCTCGGAGTTTCTGATTTGCTTATTTCCGTAACTACAACATCAATATCTTGTTTGTACAGTTTCGTTCCTTCAGGAACTTGTGACATTTGGTTGATTGTTCCTATAGTTGCACAAAAAACAAGAAAAAAGTGATTAAGACCGGTATTATTAAATCATGAATTTTTCTTTTACGAGTTTCTATATCATTTTCTGCTATATCTTCTGTTTTCATTACAATCCCTTCTTCCTTAACCTTTGGCATTTACAAATGAAGTTTGTATAAACTGTTCAATATCTTTGCAACAATAACAATATGCAGTTTTTTCATGACCGTTTGCAGTGTACTTGTTATACCTTTTTGGGAAAGCCATTTCTGTACCACATTTGGTACATTTGAAATACCTTAACTGAAATCCTCTGTTACCTTTACTCATCTTCTAATATACCGAGAGCTTTTACATATCGCTTATGTAAACTTTCTGAGTAAAACCCCCTATTCTCTAAATTATTTTTCAAATCGGCTATTTTGACTTTACGAGCAATTTTGTTTTCCTTTACTCTTTTTATGTAGTCAAAATATTTCTCATTATCTTCTCTTGTGATTGCCATTATTGCATCTATAACAAGCGGACTATTCAGGTATTTATTAGCATAAAAAGTAAATATGCCACACAAACCATCTTCAATTGTGTCATGGAGTAACGCAACAATAGTGCCATCTTCCGTATCTTGTTGTTCAGCAACGGCAATACAGTGATAGATGTATGGATAACCGGCTTTATCTTTTTTACCTAAATATAATGATTCAGCAAAATTCATAGCAAATCTTGTTTTGTCTGTAAAAATCATGTTTTTTTCTCCGTTTTATTTTTTTCAAGATGTTCTTTCATCCTCAATTTTGATATTTCGTAAAATTTCTCATCAATTTCAATACCGATAAATTTTCTGTTTGTATTTAAACATGCTATTCCGGTTGAGCCAGAACCCATTGTATTGTCTAAAACCAAATCGCCTTCGTTAGTATATGTTTTTATTAAATATTCTAATAGTTCGACTGGCTTTTGCGTTGGGTGCAAATTACTCGTTAGAATATCTCTTTTAAATTTTAAAATTTGTGTTGGATAACGAGTTCCGTTGTCATGATATTCGTAGGCACTTTTTTCTTGGTTGTCTGTTAATTTACCTAATTTTCCGTTTTTCACTTTGTTTTTCCTTAACGGTCCTGTATATATACTCATTTGTGGGTTATAGGCTGGCTGCTTTTCGTAAAACACGCTAATTGTTTCAACAGTTTTACCAGCTCTTTTCTTCACTTGTGCGATGTTTGTTAATCGCTCCTTTTCCCAGTACCAATCATATTTATAACTCTTTTTGTTACTGGTTCTTAAATATGAAGAGAACGGCTCGTTCCCAAATAATACAATAGCACCGTTAGGCTTCACGATTTTTTTGTATAGTGACCATAAACCCGGTTGCTTTTCTTTTTCAAATCTTTCAATAGTTTTTTCAAAAGAAACATTGTTTTTGTACTGTAAAAAAGCAAAATCAGTAAATTCAAGATTTTTATTATTGAAAACAATAAAATCATTCATTGGTAGGACAGAATCCCATGTTTCATTTGTTAAACCATACGGTAAATCACATAAGATCATATCAACACTATTATCAGGAATCATTTTCAATAGGTTCAAGCAATTACCGTTAAGTAATTCATAATTACAATCTGTATTTATCTTGTTTTTATCCATAACTATATATCTCATCTTTCTGATGATATATAGTTACAAATTAACAAAAACACATTTAATCTTGCAAATATTAACATTTATTTAACAAACTGATATAGTTGCTTGACATTCATAATTCAAAGTGATACTCTGGACTGGACGGTTAAACAAAAGAACACTTGTAAGAATTTTACAAGTGTTCTTTTGTTTTTATCAACTATTTTTTTGGTAATACAAATAATCTAATTTTAGAAGTGCAGAACATCTTTGTGCATCATAATTATATCTGTCATTAACCTTTACGAATTCTTTAGTCTTAGAATTATAAGTGTAAAGTTTCTGAAATAATACATGATTATTTGATGATGTCAGACAACCGTTTACAACCTTTCCGATAGAAAATAAGTTTTTACCAACACGATAGCAAACATAATCATTTTTGGTAAACATAAAAGGAAACGGTAATGGTGCAAATGTCTTATTATCAATAACTATCATATATTTTCGTAAAATAGATTTTTCTTTTCGGAGTAATGATGCATATAATTTCCAAAAAGTTTCATTATCAGTTTCACTTTGTATACTTAATAATCCTTTTTTCTTATCATTAAGAATTTTTAAGTTCTTGTCAAAAGAGAGATAACTGTTATTCATATACGACAGTTCATCTTTCCATTTACCCCAATCTTTGAATTCTGCACTTATCCATGTTATTTCCGGCAAAGTGAAAGTAACCTTATCTTTATGTTTAGCAAATGAATTAAGCGGCGGTTTTAATAGGTTTATATAATATAATTCATAAAAATTCATATCCGCTTCTGATTCAAAATTATGATATTCAACTTTTGTAACAAAGTTAATATCAAAAATTCGATTTAATGGCTTTTCAAAAAGATGCTCTCTTGTTCTTTCTTGTATTGTTCTGTTAGT
>CAVLCX010000039.1:0-10204 GCA_963661525.1 bacterium | reverse complement strand
GATTAACAATTGTTAAATTATTTTCATTTCTATTGACTATATGACACAAAATAGATATAATATTATAGGTAATTAAATTAAGGAGGCTGAATTATGGCTGAAAACGAAGAATATTACGAACCGGACATTATCAGCGTAACAGATGATGACGGAAATGAGCTTCTTTTTGAACTTCTTGAAAGATATGAAACTGATGACGATGTATATGTTGCCATTACTAAATATAATGAAACAGATGAAGATATTGTTGACGGTGACTTTGAAGTAATCACTCTTAAAGTTCAAACAGATGATAACGGTGATGAATATCTCATCGAAATTGAAGATGAAATGGAATATGAACAGGTTTCCGATATTCTTATGCAAAAAATAGAAGAAAAATACGATGTTGAATATTTTGAACCTGAACAGTAATAATAATCATTAGAATCTGCCCTTCTCGACAACCGTCAGCTTTAGTAACCCGAACACGTTTTTTTAGGGATTTGACTTCTTTGAAACGGGAATGCAGACCTCCCTTATTTATAAGGACGCTGGTAGCACAAAGTGATGAGAGCATAACCCACCTGCTAAGAGAGCAGGTTATTGTCAGCAGGCGGCGGCTGGGTGGATTTTTTAATAAAAAAGAAGTGAAAGTTTTATACTTTCACTTCTTTTTTATTTTTTCGGTTTCATTGCATTATAGGATGTTAAAACAGCTTCGTCTGAAATATTACATCCAAAATCATAAATGGGAACTTTTGCAAAAATCTGCTCAAGCACATCAAAAAGGCTTTCCATTCTCGGTGCGCTGATTTTATGCACGGTTTGTGAAAATATATTAAAAACCGCTTTGCCTGTTTCTGCTTTTTTTATCCAATTAGTTTCGCTTCGCTGAAGAAAACAAATACCTGCAAGTTCAACTACTTTAGGTGTTGAGTAATCATACTTGCCGCTCCAAGGAGTGCCGCAAGCATAAACCTTACCGTCAATCAATCTTATAGCCGGCTTATCATCATTAAGTATATATGCCCTATCGCCGAAATGCTCAAGCCAAAGCTGTGTATGTGTAGACTTGCCCGTTCCGCTGTCAGCCGAGAAAACATAGGCATAATCATCAACCACAACACATGAAGAATGAAGAAGTATACCGTTATATTTGATAAGTTCGGTATAAAAGTCCGAGCCGGTAAGCATATATTCCCAATCGTCCTGCACAAGTTCAGGATGTTCCTTCATAGCCTGAAGCACCCTTTTTTCATCAACATCAATTGTAATATCAATGTTTTTTTCATCCTGATTTTGAGCAAGATAAGGAATTGCCTGCTTTTTAGTTCTTCCCTTTTCGTTTTTTATCTCAACTTTTAAATTTGCTATATCGTAAATCATATTTTCACCTATAAATTTATTAACCACATACAATAGTTAGTATAACTTAATAATTATTCACCGTCAAGTGATAAAATTTGTACTCACCATAATATACCATTGACATTATAGAACATTTGTTTTATCATACATATATTAGAACAAATATTCTATTTGCAATGTAAGGAACATTTATATATTATGGAAAGACAAATACTTCATATCGACTGCAATAAATTTTATGCAAGCGTTGAATGCTTTTTGCACCCTGAATTAAGGGGGAAACCCGTAGCAGTCGGCGGAGATGAAGAAAGCAGGCACGGAATAATACTCACAAAAAATGAAATAGCATCAAAATACGGATTAACGGTAGGTGAGCCGATATGGAAAGCAAAGCAAAAATGCAGGGATTTAATTATAGTTTCACCCAACTACCCTACCTATATTGAATTTTCAAAAAAGGTACGAAACATTTTAGAAGATTATACAGATTTAATTGAACCTTTCGGGCTTGACGAAAGCTGGATTGATGTTAGCGGCGACTGGTTTAAAAACGGGCGTGAAATAGGATTTGAAATTAAAGAGCGGGTAAGAAAAGAGGTTGGAATAACAGTAAGCGTCGGTGTAAGCTACAACAAGGTTTTTGCAAAGCTCGGCTCGGATTACAGAAAGCCAAATGCCATGACGGTTATAACAAAAAAGAACTTTAAAAAAATTGTTTGGCCGTTAAAATGCAGTGATATGATAATGGTAGGCCCGGCAACAACAAGAAAACTTAATCAATACGGAATATATACCCTTGGTGACTTGGCAAACAGCGACGAAGCTTTTTTAAAAAACATTCTCGGCAAAAACGGTATACTTTTAAGAAGATATGCGCGCGGCGAAGATATGTCACCCGTCAGGCACAAGGATATTGAAAGAGATATTAAAAGCATAGGAAATGCCACCACAACCATAAGAGATTTAAAAAATGTGCAGGATGTAAAAATAATATTTACGGTTTTGGCAGAAAGTGTTGCAAGAAGAATGAGAAACCTTGGATTAAAAGGTACAACACTTTCAATTTATGTAAGGGATAAAAATCTCGGCAGTTTCATAAGGCAATGCAAACTGCCCGCGCCCACAAATGTGAGCGGCGAACTGATAGAAAGTGCAATGCGACTTTTTATTGCCAATTATGATTGGAAATTGCCGATAAGAAGTTTGGGAATAACCGTTACCGATTTTGATTTCGAATTTATTTCACAATTTGATTTTTCAAAAACAATTGAAAAAAGAGAAAAGCTTGAAAAAATTGATACTGCGGTTGAATTGATGAAAGACAGATACGGCAGTTACTGCATTGGCAGAGGAACGACGCTTATTGATAAAGAGCTTTCGCATTTCAGCCCTTATGATGACCATACCATTCACCCCGTATCACCGCTGTAAATGGTAAAACTTGTTTTGGAATAATTTATGATTTTCATTTGCAAATTTGATTTTTATTTGATATAATCAACCCACACATTAGATGTGAATTTAATTTTTGGAGTTGTTTATATGATTAGAAGAATCATTCAAATAGATGAAAACAAGTGCAACGGTTGCGGTGCTTGTGCAAATGCGTGCCATGAGGGTGCAATTGCAATGGTAAACGGAAAGGCAAAACTTTTGCGTGATGATTATTGCGACGGACTCGGCGATTGTCTGCCGACCTGCCCTACCGGTGCTATCACATTTGTTGAAAGGGAAGCACTTGAATATGACAGAGAAGCCGTTGAAGCAAATATGAAAAAGAAGCAAGAGAAAAAAGAAGTTTTTCACGGTTGCCCATCAAGTATGGCACACACTTTTAACAGAGTAAGTGAAAATATTAAAGAGAGTGCGGCAAGCTTTAATAAATCACAGCTTGGCCAATGGCCTTGCCAAATAAAGCTTGTACCTGTAAACGCACCGTATTTTGATAATGCAAATTTGCTTGTTGCGGCTGACTGTACTGCATACGCCTATGCAAATATGCACGAAGAATTTATGAAAGGCAAAATCACGATTATCGGCTGTCCGAAGCTTGATGATATTGATTACAGCGAAAAGCTTACTCAAATAATTAAGCAAAACAATATCAAAAGCGTAACGATTGTGCGTATGGAAGTGCCTTGCTGCGGCGGACTTGAATATGCGGCAAAAGAAGCCGTTAAGCAAAGCGGTAAATTTTTACCGTGGCAGGTTGTAACAATCAGCATTGACGGAAAAATGATAAATAACTAACAAAAAGCGATGAAGAAAATTAAATTTTCTTCATCGCTTTTTATCAAACTTCTTTACCGTTATCAAATTTTTCAAGTGCCTTAACACTGATTGCAAAGCAATCTGCAAGACCTTGAAGGTTCATATTATCATATGTATCTCTTCTTGTGTGATAATAATCTTCAAGCTTATGGTTAAGGCCCGTTACACCGGTAGCGCGGAAGCCTGCCTGTGCAAATGCTGCTGAATCGGTAGCACCGCCGAGCGGAGGAACCCAACCTTTTTTACAAGGAATGTTAAGGTCGGCGGCAGATTCCATAAATAAATCAGATACAGCCTTATCAACCTTAACAGTACCGTTGAGGTCACGATAATTTGTCATAAGATATTTAGGATCGTGAATTGTATCATAAGAAAGAATGATTGTAGGAACATCATCAAATTCACCCTTATGAGCCTCACACCAAGCTTTTGAACCGCGAAGTCCTGCTTCCTCACTGCCTGAAAGGATAACGCCTACTTCTGTATTTTCAAGAGTTATTCCCTCGTCTGCGAGTGCTTTAAGAACAGCGATACCCATATAACAGCCTGAAAGGTTATCATTAGCACCGTCAACTATTCTCTTTTCATTCCACATCCAATAAAGGCCGATAAGGAAAGGAACAAAAATAAGTCCCCACAATGCCATTTTGAAAAGAGTGGTATCAGAGCCAATCATACCGAAAGCCGCATTTTTAACAGTTGCCAAAATTGAAAGAACAAGATAATAAACAGCACCGATACCGCAAATAACAGCGTGCGCTTCAAATCCTACACCGCCCAAAGCATAGTTTACAGGCCATTCCCAAGCGGCGTCAGGGTGACCGTTAAAGAATATGCGGCGCTTGACTTCACCTGAACATTTTTTTACAGCGGTTACATTATGTCCTGTTTTTTCAGGAAAAAATCTATCAACACATTTTTTGTAAAAACCAAATTCCAAAAGAACGATTGTAAGGCCTAACACAATAAGCAAAGCCGAAATAATCGGGCAGAAAAAGAAAAGTACGATTGCGGCTAATACAAAAGTGATTGTAAAATAAATCCAACCGAAAAACGAACCCGGATTTTCTTTAAAACTTTCAACATCAGCTCTTTCACAGCCACATTCATTTTTAAGCACATCAGCCATATACTCACAAGCCTGCTTTTCACCCTTTGAACCAGGGTCACGCTTATCCATATCCTTGCAGATATGAGTAATCTCTTTGAGCATATAATCTGCATACTCACCCTTTTTGTTAATAATATTTTTTAAATCCATCCCTATTCCTCCTGTATATTTTCTTATTACACAAAGTAAATACATTTATATTAAACCATAAATATGCTTTTTCGTCAATAATTAACAACGATTTAGATTATATATCGAGTGCATTATTTAAAAAAGCTTTAAGTTTATCACTTTCAGGATTTTCAAAAACTTTTTGCGGCTCACCGTATTCTTCAATAACACCGTCAGCCATAAATATAACTTTATCCGAAACATTTTTGGCAAATTCCATTTCGTGAGTAACAACAATCATTGTGCTGTTGCCTGTTTTAAGACTTTTAATAACTTTAAGCACTTCGCCTGTAAGTTCAGGGTCAAGCGCGGATGTAGGTTCATCAAAACAAAGAATATCCGGCTTAAGCATAAGCGCCCTTGCAATAGCTACACGCTGCTTTTGCCCGCCTGAAAGCTGGCAAGGATAATGGTTAATTCTGTCTTCCAAACCGACTTTCTTTATAATTTCCCTCGCTTGAGCTTCAAGTTCATCTTTAGTTCCCATTTTAAGCAAAGACGGAGCAAGAGTAAGATTTTGCAAAACATCATATTGCGGAAACAGATTAAAATCTTGGAACACCAAGCCAAAATGAAGCCTTTTCTTTCGCAAATCTTTTTCTTTAAGCTTTTTATCGGTTTTACCGTTATAAATAACTTCTCCGTTAACCTTAACAGTTCCCTCTTCGGCAAATTCAAGAAAGTTAATACAGCGAAGAAGTGTTGTTTTACCCGAACCCGATGAACCTATAATTGAAAGAACTTCACCTTTTTGAAGGTCAAAGCTTATACCTTTGAGTATTTCATTTTTACCAAAGCTTTTTTTGATATTGTTTACTTCTAAAAATGCCATAAAGCTTAACCTCCTTAAGAATTAAAATAGCCGAGTTTCTTTTCAATTCGGCCGAAAAGAATGGTAAGAATTCCGCAAAATACAAGATAAAACGCACCTGTATAAAACAGCGGCCAGAAAAGACCTGAAGATGTAATATAATCTTCGCCGACACGGATAACTTCAATAATAGCAATAGTTCTTGCAAGAGAAGTATCTTTAACAAGAGTAATAATTTCATTACTCATAGGCGGCACAATATTTTTAATAACCTGCAAAAGTGTAACTTTAAAAAATATCTGGCTCTTTGTCATACCAAGCACAAGCCCTGCTTCCTGCTGACCTTTAGGTATGCTTTCTATACCGCCGCGGTAAATCTCCGAAAAATAGCAGGAATAGTTAATAATAAACGCTATAACAGCGGCTTTAAAACGATAATCATTGCCAACCTGCATACCGAAAAGAAGGCCCGGACCGTAAAATACAATTATAATTTGAAGCATAAGCGGTGTACCGCGAATTATCCAAACAAGTAATTTAACAAGATACTTAATCGGCTTAAATTTCGACATTGAACCAAAGCTCAATATAAGTCCCAAAGGCAAAGCGCAAACAAGGGTTATTCCGAAAAGCTTGAAGTTAACCCAAAAGCCTTTTAAAAGCTCAAAGGTTATCTGCCAAAACGATGTTTCCATACATATTTCCTCCCAAAATCATTACTGCCATTCAGCAAATTAGGCAGAGAGCATCAAATACCCTCTGCCTGATAAATATTACAATGTTAAAAATTATTAGAATTATTTAGCAAGGTCAACACCGTACTGCTTTGAAAGCTTATCCATTGTACCGTCTGTTTTAAGTTCGCCAAGAATTCTGTTAACTTCTGCTGTAAGGTCAGAACCTTTTCTGAAGCCTACTGCATATTCCTCGGTTGTAAGAGAAACAGAATAACCGAGATTTGAGAAATCTGTTCCCTCTTTAGTCATTGAGTTAGCCATTGTTGAGTCAATAATACAAGCATCTGCTGTGCCGGATTTTACTTCTTTAAGTGCATCTGACTGAGCTGAAAGTGAAACAACATTTTTCGAAAGCTTCTTTGCTTCTGTTTCACCTGCTGAACCTTTTTCAACTGCGATAGTTAAATCAGCATTTTTGATAGCATCTGCATCAGCATACTTTGAAAGTGAATCTTTCTTCATAACTACAACCTGGCTGTTACCTGCATAAGCATCAGAAATATCACAGTTTGTTTTAACTGAATCTGATACAGTCATACCGTTCCAAATACAGTCAATTGTACCTGAATTAAGTTCAATAAACTTATTATCCCAGTTGATAACTACAAATTCAACATCAATGCCCATCTTTTGAGCAACTGCTCTTGAAAGGTCAGCATCAAAACCAATCCACTTACCGTCTTTATCTTGGTAATCAATAGGTTCATAATCTGTAATACCGATAACAAGCTTATTTGCATCCTTAACTTTATCAAGGTCTGCTACTGTTTGTGTTTGTGTTTCTGTTTTTGATGTGCTTTCTTTGTCACCGTCATTTTCGCTTGATTTTGAGCAGCCTGCAAATCCTGCAACTACACAGGCAACCATTGCAAGTGCCAAAATAACTGATAAAAACTTTTTCATCTTTAAATCCTACTTTCGTGATTTTTCACATTAACGCTTTGCCACGCTAAATTGATGCTTTAATTATAACAAACACGAAAAGAAAAATCAAGCATTTTTTCAACTTTCCAAATTATACATTACTTTGCACAAATATTTGCCTGTATTTGTTTTAAAAATCTTGCTAAATGCTGTATTTATTGCACCAATCGTAGCATTATCTTCATATAAATTAACAAGAAAGTCCGCTTCAATAAGTATTTGCAAATCTATTGCATCAATATCTTTATATGTATGATGATGTGAAATCAAATAACAAATGCGCTTTATATCTTCCCCGTCATAGCCAAGTGCATTTAACATTTTTTCGGCTTCGGCAGGGCCTTCAATTTCTTGGTGTCTACCATTGCAATCGCCATACTTTTCCTCGGAAATTTTAATTCCTATATCGTGTGTTAAAGTGGCAGATTCCAAAATAAACTGTGTATGCTCATCAAGATTTTCACCCATACCGATAAATTTTGCCAATGAGTGAACTTTAATAAAATGCTGTATTCTTTTAACATCACCCTTGTAATATTCAATCATATCTTTTTGAAGATTAAAAAGCTTATCCATATTGTCACCTCTTACCTATTATATAGCAAATAAGAAAAAAATAAAAGTCACAAAAGTGACTTTCTGTTAAATGAGTAAGCTGATGACTTTTTTATTACTAAAAAAGTCGTCACGAACGATATGCAGTCCGTGACGACGATGGCGCAGATGTGGGGATTCGCCCATTGAAAGCTAAAGCTTTCTTCGGCACGCCCGCGGGCAACGAAACAGTCCACCGGACTGTTTCTATTCTTCGAATTGCCCTGTTCGAATCCCGTTCTTTACAGCAAAAATAAAAAGCCGCAAAAGCGGCTCTTTATTTTTGGCGCAGATGTGGGGATTCGAACCCCAGAAGCCTCGTTAAAGACTTACACGATTTCCAATCGTGCTCCTTCGGCCAGCTCGGACACATCTGCAAATATTGCTTTGATATTATAACCTACCAAAGCAAAAAAAGCAACAATTATTTAGTATTATTTTTAACTTCAAGTTCATTTGCAAAATATACGGAACGGGAAGTAAAGGCAAAATCAATATTCATATCATCCGCAAGAGCTTTAACATCACAATTAAATTTTGATTTAAAAGTAAGATAATCCTGAAGCGAAGAAATATCAACATAAAAGAAAACTTCAATATCAAGCGAAGAATCGGAATATTCAGCAAAATTCACACGGACATCGGATTTATCACTTTCATCATAAGAAAGAATAAGGTCTTTAAGCTTTGAGCAAAAAGCGTTAATTTCTTTTGAAGAATGTTTATATTCAATGCCCAAATTTTCATTTATAAGGCGATGTGACATACGGGAAAGATTTATAATTGCACTGTTGGCAACCGTTGTATTAGGATAAATTTTTTGGCTTCCGTCAGTCATTTTGAGCCTGGTTGTACGAATTTTAATTTCTTCAACTTGCCCTGCTTCATTATCAATTTCAACAAAATCATCAACTTCAAAAGGTTTATCATAAATAATAATAAATCCGGACAAAAGATTTTCAACTGCATCTTTACAAGCAAATGCAACTGCAACACCGCCGATACCGAGTGCTGCAAAAACTCTTGTAGCACTTATTCCGAATTGTTCAAGCATAAGAAGCGATGATAAAATAACAATAAATATCTTAATCAAATTAGAGATAAAATTTACCGCTGTTTTTTTAGTTTTGGAATCATCATCGCTGAGTACAAATGAAAAATCGCTGTTTATGAAATTTATTAAAAACCAAGATATAGAAAAAATCACACCGAGTTTAAAGATAAGCAAAACGGGATTACGAATTTCACCGCTCGGCGCAATAATTTCAGTAGAAATATAAATGCCGAATACAAAAATAAAAAACGAAAGCGGTACAGAGAGTGCGTCAACAAGCGCCCTTTGTGCAATATCACTTTTTCTTGCAATAGTTTTTGTACAAAGCCAAACAATAGCTTTTGAAATCTGTTTTCTAAACAAAGCAAGTAACAAAAATACTGCCAAGCCTATTATAAGTCTCAGCAGCATTTCATTTTCGTCTTTAACGCCCTCAATAGATGTTACAAGCTTTGACAGAATTGAATTTAATTTATCACTCATAATTAACCTCTCCAAGATTAGTCAAGAACTTGATAATATGCTGAAAATTTATTCAGCTTTTCTTCAAACTTATCCTTTGGCTGTTCCTTTGGAACTTCGATAGGATATTTACCGGTAAAGCAACCGTCACAATAATCAAAATCTGTATTTTCGGCAAGCTTATGCGTAGCTTCAACTGAAAGATAGCCTAATGAATCAACACCGATTTCTTTAGCAATTTCTTCAACTGTGTCAAACTGGCAGGCAATAAGATTTTCTTGGCTGTCAACATCAGTACCAAAGAAGCAAGGATATTTAAACGGAGGTGATGATATTCTCATATGTACCTCTTTTGCACCTGCTTCACGCAAAAGGCCTACAATTCGCGCACAGGTTGTACCGCGCACTATTGAGTCATCAATCATAATAACTCTTTTACCTTTAATATTTTCTTTAACAACATTAAGCTTAATTCTTACTGCGTCACGGCGCTGGCCTTGAGTTGGCTGAATAAAGCTTCTGCCGATATATCTGTTTTTAATAAATCCGATACCGTAAGGTATACCGCTGGCATTTGCATAGCCCAAAGCAGCGTCAAGCCCCGAATCGGGAACACCGATAACTATATCGGCATCAACGGGATGCTCTTCTGCCAAAAACTTACCTGCCCTCATTCTTGCATGCTGAACAGACGAGCCCTCAATAACGGAATCCGGGCG
>CAVLCX010000038.1:0-10209 GCA_963661525.1 bacterium | reverse complement strand
CTTATACAGCTTCAGGAATTTCTTGTACTAATAGTTACGATAAAATAACTTTTTCGGCTGCAGAAATTAAATATTTTGCTATTGATGAAAAATATCAACATATGTATTACGACAAAGAATATAAGTTTAGCGATTTTTTGTTAGACAATATAATTAAACATTTTTATGAATTACCGTCAAGAATACTCCCTATTTCAATGGGGAGATGAATTGACCTGATTTTTATCAATAGGCTAAGAAAATGTCTATTTTTATTGTTATAAATACATAAATGCGTTATAATATAGGTGTTAAAAACAAATTATTTTTTGTAAAGGAAGCGAGTATATGAGCAAAACAAATAAGGCAATAAAATGCCGTATTTATCCAAATATCGAACAACAAGTTTTAATTGCAAAAACACTTGGATGTTCTCGTTTTGTATATAATCATTTTCTTGAATACAGTAATAATTTGTATAAGACCTGTAAAAAATCTTCATCTTATGAAGATAACGCAAAAATGCTTACTCAATTAAAGAAAGAAATAACTTTCCTTAATGAAGTTGACAGCATTGCATTACAGCAATCATTAAAACATTTAAGGTCTGCTTTTAAAATTTTTTTTGAAGGCAGAGCCGATTTTCCAAAATTCAAAAAGAAACAATTTGCCGAAAAATATACAACAAAGTATGTTAATGATAACATTCGTTTTGAAGATAGTAATCACATTAATTTACCTAAGCTTGGTGTTGTTAAAATCAAACTACATAGAGTTATACCTTCAAATTGGGTTATCAAAGGTGCTACTGTAAGTAGAAGTGCCTCCGGCAAATTTTATGCTTCAATAGTTTTTGAATTTGAAAATCAAATTGTTCCTAAAGAAATCAACAATCTTATTGGTTTAGACTATTCAATGTCTGAATTGTATGTTTCTTCAAACGCTGAAACTGCCGAATATCCTAAATATTATAAGAAATCATTAAAAAAGTTGGCAGTTGAGCAAAGAAAACTTTCAAATTGTGTTTATCGTAGTAAAAACTACTATAAGCAAAAAAGGAAGGTTGCCAAAATTCACGAGAAGATTGCAAATCAGCGTAAGGATTTTTTACACAAAAAGAGTAGAGAGATAACCAATCTCTATGATGCAGTGTGTATTGAAGACCTTAATTTGAAAGAAATGTCTAAATCAAAAGATGTAAAACTTAAAGGCAAGTCTGAAAAAATTAAATTTGGTAAATCTGTTTCTGACAATGCTTGGGGTATGTTCACCGAATTTTTGGAGTACAAACTTTTAGATGAAGGAAAATTACTTATCAAAATAGATAAAATGTTCCCATCGTCACAGCTTTGTCATATTTGTGGATACAAAAATTCAAAAGTTAAAGATTTATCCATAAGAGAATGGACTTGCCCTGTTTGCAATACATATCATAACAGAGATATTAATGCAGCTATCAATCTTAAAGTTGAAGGCCAACGATTAATATCAGTGTAATAATTTATAACAACAAAACCGTAGGAACTACGGGGTTAGCCTATTGATACTGTAATCATTAGATTACTTGAGTAGGAAGCTTGGTATTTTAATGCCGAGTAGTTCACGATATTAGTGATAATATAATATCATTCGACTACATAATACTATATTCTGTTCCGACAGCAGTTTCATTCTATAAACGAGCAAATTTTCATGAATTTGCCGAATTCATGAAAAGAGACTCATATATTTACATTGAAGATTGTATTCCAATGTATTATAAAATGTAAAAAACAAAAAGGCTTAAATTCATTAATTTGAATTTAAGCCTTTTTTCTTGTATAAATAATTAGAACTCATAATGAGTCCACATACTTACTATCTTTATTGTTTTTTCATTTTCATAAACTTGATAAACAAGTCGGTGTTGAATATTAATTCTGCGAGAATACAAACCGTCCATATTTCCTACTAATTTTTCATAAGGCGGTGGATTTTTAAACGGTTCTTCCTTAATTACATCAATCAAAGCTTTTGCTCTTTTATCAAGATTTGCCGATTTGAGATTTTTAATATGTTTAGCAGCAGTCTTTGTATACACAATTTTGTACATTACCAGTCAATCTCACTTTCATCAACACAATCTTCAAGTGGTGTATTTTTACCAGTAATGATTTCATTCTTAACCTTTGGGTCATTGGAAAGATACAAAGTTTCAAGTAAACCGTTATAATCATCTTCACTGATAACAACAGCATTTCCGTTTTTAGTATTGATGTTAACAACATCATTGTACATTACAGCCTGATTTATATATTCAAAGCAGTTTTTCCTGAAATTAGTTATATTTGTATTTGTCATAATATCATCTCCAATCTTATTATATGTACATTATACTGTACATATTCTGAATTGTCAATAATAATTAATATAGTTACTATAACAACATGATACAAAAAAAGAGCAACCATAAAGGTTACTCTAAAAAAATCATTAGATTTTGTTCAAGTATATTGTATCTCTCAATATCCAAGTCTCATCAAGTAAATAGAACGGATCATTATTCTTTTTACCCCATTCTTGTATTAGCTTTTTTGTTTCTTCTTTTGTATGATAACTGACTTCACCATTACAAATTACTTTATATTTTTTCAATGAATTTTCCTCCTTGAATTATCGTAAGTGATATGACAACGCCGAGTCAAATGAAGAAGAAATGAAAAGTGTTCTAATTGGAACATAATTATAACTTTCTTCAAAATGACCGTTATGTATATTATATACCTCAACAGTAGCAAAGTGTTCTCTGAATAATTGTTTGCTTATAGAATTATCCTTACTGTTCACTGTTGTTGCAACAAAATATGTATATTCTGTACTTTTGGGCTTGTCTGATGTGTAATTAGTCATATCTTATGGATTGCAGTTTTTACAAGGTTCATAGCCATTGTTAATTAAACTGCTTCTTTTCCCTTTGTATTTTTTCTTATTCTTTTCGCTCAATTTAGATACTGAACTACAACTTGGCTTGTGGAATTTCTTTGTATTGATATTTACAATATATGAATCAGTTGTATCTTCATTAGTCGTTGTTGTGTATTCTCCTGATGCAGAATTATCACCGGTTGCATAATCAATGTTCACACCGGGTTGAACATTGTAGCAGAATACATTGAACGAAATACTTTCACCCTTATCTTCAACTGAATATCCTTCCATTTGCACACCGTCTGCAAGAAGATTATCTCCCTCAAATATAGGTGTTACACGGTACATAACATGGTTATTTGTACTTTTGATGTATTCGGCTACTTCGTTCTCAAAAGGTAGCATACCTTGAATATTAAGGTATCTCGTACCTGTAATCAGATTCTTTTCATTAGCATTTTCACCTGTGAGCTGATAACCGATTAAATGACACCTGTTGTAAAGATATTTGCCGTCAATAAAATCATATTTAGCAAGATGCCAGCCTGTCGGTTTTACAGAGCCTATTTCTCCTCTTTTTTCTGTTGGCATTAAGTTTTTACCAATGCAGGAAAAAGCCGTTGTGCACCGTCCGAGACTGTCTAAATCGCCATATATCTCAAATGATGATGTAGTAATCTCACTCTTTGTGAATTGTGGTACATTATCGTTGATTTCAACATAAGGTGAACCGTTATAATCAGGTATTGAAGAAACATCAAAAGAATATTCTGTTGTTGTACTACTTGTGACATTATTTTCTGTACTACTTTGACTGTTTATAGTTGATGCAGTATTAGATACAGATGTACTCTGTTTTGTTGTATTATCAACTACATTAGCTGAACAACCAAAAAAGAAAATTAAAGATAAGATAACAGAAATAACACTTATTGAAATTTTTTTATACATTATTTACCCTTTCCATTATATCATCATTGATTATATTGGAAACAAAAAATGCAACTTTGCTCAAATCAACTAAACTTCCTTCTACACTAACAACATATCCTATTTGATATTTCTTAGGTTTCATAAGTTCAGACTTTTGGCATTTACAGTTATATTCTTTAATGCTCATCTCAAAATGATTATATAAGTCATTTAGAAACGCCGTTGCAGTTGTATCACTAAGAGTAGAAATATCATAATATAGAAAATACATATTACCTACTCCTAACGGCTTAATATGATTATGTAATTTTTCCTTGATATTTTTGTTTTCCATAGTCTTCCTCAATCTGTTAAATCTCTATCCAATTTTACTTTTATTGATTTTGCTAAATCATCTAAATTGTCATTTTTAGAGAAATCGTAATACATATAATTATCCAAGTTCTGCATAATGTCGTTTGGATGCACATCATCCAATTTGATTACAAAAAACGATTTATTTTGTTTGATTCTGTTGTCGATAATATGTTGTATTTCTTCTTTTGCATAATTAGCATTTATTGAAGCTTTGCTTATAAACATCAAAAAGAAATCAGCTTCGTAAAAGCCATCCGAAATTGCTTTGAAGAAAGAATCACCCGGTAAGATTTCATTTTTATCAATCCAAACATCAAAATTATGTTCAACAAGGTAATCAGTTATCTTATATACAATATCTTTACTTCCGTGTGGATATGATATAAAAAGTTTTGGTACACTTTTCTTTTTCTTAACAGGAGCATAGCCTTGTTCTTCTAATTTGTCACTTTCAGCAAAGAAACAGATATAATTCATGACATTAACAAAAGAGTCGTAATCCATTTCAAATGGCAATGAATAGAAATTATATCTTTTAAAATTTCTACATTCGGAAAAATAGTCATAAAATGTTTTGTTCTTTATAACATTGCATTCAGAAGTAAGTTTTTTACATTGCTCATAAACATCCGAAGAATCAGTTTGAACTACAAAAGTAATTTCAAAAGCAATAGGAGCGTTGTTAACAAAAACAGCCATTAAATCAAAACGACCGATTAAATTATTGATTTTTAAAATCAAATCATAATACTTACTTCTTTCAAAATATGGTATAGAAAAGACTAATTCGTGACTCATTTTAATATCATTCCTAATAAAAAATACATTTCTTGTACTATAACATATTCCACAAAGAAATTCAATATTGTCATAATAGTAAGAACGATTAGCAATAGAACATATGAATTCTGCATATCTTCTTACCATGAAATCATTGTTTGAATCAGGTCCGATTTCATCAAATGAAAATGTATGTATTTTTCTATTGTCACTAATTAAATTTTCTTTTACAAATTTTCGTATATCATTAACGATTTTATCCGGCATGTTTATTCTCCTTTTTTGAAATATTTTCTTTTAGTTTGTTATAATCATCAACAGAAATGTGAAAGTTATCAATACATTCTTCTATTGTTTTTCCGTGAAAATTAAGTGAGTCAACGATGTTAATCACTTGACCGATAAACAGATTATCTTGTTTAGAATAATGTATTTCTCCTGAATAGCCCTTGTAATGAACTATAGTCAATATATCCACCTTCTTTCCGTCATACAATTCTTACAAACTGATAATACAATAAGATATAATCATCCAAAATTTTCATATCATCATGGTAATGACCGAATATCCATTTTGTAAAATGGACCGTATTTTTGATTTTTTCAAAGTAATCCGTAAGAATATCCTCTTGATACAATCCACAGCCTATAACATCTGCGATAGACTGTGGAGCGCAATGAGATATTATGAAATCAACCTTATTGTCATTTTCTTTCAGATTATCTAACCCTCGTTGCATTTCTTCTTCGCTCGGTAGTTCTCTTTCCCACCAAGATACATTTTTTACCCTAAACATTCTATTTGAATACAGATATTCGTTATATACTTCGATAAACGCTTCTCTTGAAACATAATCATTTGGGTTAAGAATACCGTTACTTATGTCGTGTGAAGATGCGCCACCAAAACAGAAGAACTTTTTGCCTTGTAAAGTGAACATATATCCTCTTTCAAGATGATAAATATTTTCTCTTATTTTATGTGCTTTACCACCGTGAAAATCGACTTCGGGAAAATTGCTTTCAAGACGGTCATAATTTTCGTGGTTGCCATCCACAAAAAGAATTGTGAATGGTAACTCAGCGAGTTTGTTAAGTTCTTCTGTTTCTCTACCATGTGTGTCGTGCCATATTCCAAAATCACCACAAACAATAACATAATCGTTACGGTTCATATTTTTCTGTTCAGGGAAACAGTTTGGTTGAAATCTTTTCCAATCACCGTGGCAGTCACCTGTTACATAAATCATATTTACACCTCTTTGAAATCAATATTTTTTCTACACCATTCTTTTGACTTAGAAAAGAAATTATCAACTTCATCTTTTGAAAGTTGTCTTTTCTTTTTGATTAAATCAGCGAGTTCTATAATTACTTCTTTGTTCTGGTCGATAATTTTAAGCGTTTCATTATAGAAGAGTTTACTTTTCTCAACTATTAAATCGTTAAAATCACTATCAAGCATTGTTTTACTGTGTCTTAATTCTTTAGGAAACGAAGAATTACTTTCTTCTAAAAGAATATATGCTTTAAAATAATCAACACACTTTACAAAATCACTATCGTTATATTTATTGCTGATAATCGAACCGGCACTAAATTCACCTAAAATAGCTTCTTCTGCCGCCGCCCCGGCATAACATATAAGAATTATATTTTTAACATCTTCTTTCGTACTAATCCCCATGCTATATCTAACATAGGGGCATTTGTCTTTAGATGTATCAGCATCAACAAAATATTCATTGCAAAACATATGTGCAAGAAACGCATGCCCTGCTTCGTGTATGTAAACATAATCGTAGGAATTACCATTGATGTTTGCACTTACTTTCTTATTATTTTCAGGCTTATATTTCAGTAAATTATAAAGACTCTTAATACCAAAATTAAGTAATAAACCAATACCAATGCCTAAAACGAATAATTGTATACGCAAATCCATTTTAGTATTCACCTAACCAATCAATCGGTACTTGACCGGTAGAAATAAGGTATTCATTTACTTTTGAAAACGGCTTTGAACCAAAAAAGCCCCTGTAAACTGATAATGGACTTGGATGTGCCGATTCAACAACAAAATGTTTTTTAGTATCAATCAACTTTTTCTTATCTCTTGCATTTTTGCCCCAAAGAACAAATACAATAGGTTTTTCCTTATTATTCAGTAATTTAATGATATTATCAGTAAAAGGTTTCCATATATCAGCCATTGAATTAGGTTGACTTTCTATAACAGTTAAAGACGAGTTGAGAAGAAATACACCCTGCTCAGCCCAATCAGATAAATTAGAATCAGTACGAAGTTTGCCACCGACATCATCTTGAAGTTCTTTAAAAATATTTTTTAACGATGGTGGTATTTTCACACCGTTGTTGACCGAAAAAGCTAAACCATTTGCCTGTCCTTCTTCGTGGTATGGGTCTTGACCTAAAATTACAACCTTAACATCATCATAAGAAGTTTTTCTAAAAGCGTTATAAATATCAGCACTGTTTGGATATATAACATTTTGTGATTTCAGCTTATAATAAGAATTAAGAGCATTAGCTGATTCAACTTTTATTTCTTCGTCAAAATTTTTAATCCAATTTTGCAAATTTTTGTTTTCTAAATCGTATAACATAAAAACTCCTTAATACATGTTAATTTCTTGATTGTTGATTTGCTTAATAGTTATTAGTCTGCTTAATGTTTTCTGCCTAAGCTTAACCATATCCAATGTTCTGTTTATAATAGTTTTCCTGTCAAGTGCATCATAAAATTCCTTTGCGTGATTTTTCTTGTCATACTGAAGAAATCTCCATTGATTTTCAGCTTGATTTAGAAGATTAGTCAAATATGAATATTGGTTAACCGATTCAGCCATAAGTTCGCCAATCTTGTTCAAATCCTCAGATGTTTCAAAACTTGTAGGAATTTCTCTGTAAAAAGTATCAAACAAAACATTGCTTAATTCATCTGGTTTCATTTTCAATTCTTCACAAATACTCATTTTACACCTCTTTAAAATTCACTTTTGGAAATTTTTTCATTATCAATTTTTTCTTGATGATGTAATCTTTTGTTTTTTTTCCTTTATCTTCTCTTATTTCGTAAGTACCGTCATTAAATAGCGTTATTACATCCGGCTTATAAGTCACAGCACGCTCTTTTGAGGAACTTCCACCTTCAACCAATACAAGTGTTCCTTGCCAAAGAAAACCGGCAATTTCACCTGCCATAAGCATTCTTTTGTGATCAAGGTAATCATCAAGTTCTTTTTGTGATTGGAAGTATAATCCATCATACCAAATACACTTATTTTTGTATTTAGTATTTTTCGTGTCTTTACCGAGTATTTCTTTTTGATATTGTTCTGCAGTCATATGCTCAAAAGTCAAATTAAACACCTCGCTTAAAACACTTTAAAATCAATAACAGGAACAGTAAAGTAAATAATATGCTGTTTAATTCCGTTATCATTTTTATTCAGGAATTCTTTTTCAATTTTATGTAAAATCGAATTGATAGTATCAACTTGGCTTTCATTAGTAACAGAAAGACAAGTAGTTTGTCCTGCTTTTAGAAACATTCCACTTGAATTAAGAATGGTACAATCAATCTTAGCATCAAGTAAATAAAAAAATAATTCTTCTTTTATATCATTCGGAATAACTATATAATTAGCAATTTTTTTATCGTTATCAAGTATCATCTTTATCGAATCTCCTCGTATAATAAAGTAGTAGTTATTAGTGTCCCTCTCCAAGGACAATATGCTACACTGTAAAAGGTGCTGTGGATTGGTATGATTCTCCTACCGGATAGACGGTTTACGAAAGGCTCCAACCACAGACCTTTGCAGTATTGTTAATCAGTTAGATACCGCCCGACGGTTTATTTAGAACGAGGTTACAAGAGCAAAGTGCCCTGTGGATAACAGCATCAAAATAAATCTATCGGAGGTATAAAAATGATTTTTGTTGGAATTGATGTTGCAAAGGACAAGCACGATTGTTTCATCATAAGTTCCGAAGGAGAAGTTCTTGCTGATGTCTTTACTATCAGCAACAGTAAAGAGGGTTTTGAATATCTTCTTCAAACAATCAATACCTGTACAGGTATTGACGACTCAAAAGTAAAAGTAGGACTTGAGGCAACCGGACATTACAGTTACAACATTCTTGGGTTTCTTCTTGACAACGGTCTTCCCACTTATGTCATTAACCCATTGCATACCAACCTTTACCGTAAGAGTCAATCGCTTAGAAAAACCAAGACCGACCGTGTGGATGCAAGAACAATTGCTTCTATGCTAATGTCTGATGTGAGCCTCAAGCCCTACACAAACACAGCATACCACAATTCGGAACTAAAGTCACTAACAAGATACAGATTTGACAAGGTAAAAGAACGAGCTGCATTAAAATCTTCTGTCGCAAGATTAGTTAATATCCTATTTCCTGAATTAGAAAAGTTGCTACCTACCTTGCACACAGCCTCGTCTTATGCATTATTAAGCGAGCTACCAAGTGCAAAACACATTGCCGAAGTTCATCTTACTCACCTTACAAATTTACTTTATACAGCTTCAAAAGGTCGTTACAACCGTGATAAAGCTATACAAATCCGTGAAGCTGCAAGAAACTCAATCGGTACATATATGCCAGCCAAAGCCTTGGAACTCAAACACACCATTAAACTCATTAAAGAATTTAACAATGAGATTACTGAGATTGAAGTTGCCATTCAAAGCATAATGGATAAAATTAATTCGCCCATTACTACAATTCCCGGAATCAATCTTCGTATGGGTGCGATGATTATTGCTGAAATTGGTGATTTTAACAACTTTGATTCTCCTGACAAAATTTTAGCTTTTGCCGGTCTTTCGCCATCTACTTACCAATCCGGTCAACTTAACAACTGCTATGCTCACATGGAAAAACGCGGTTCTCGTTATTTACGATACGCACTTTTTAATGCAACCAAGTTTGTTTGTAATTGGGATCCTTTGTTTGCCGAGTATCTTGCTAAAAAGCGTTCGGAAGGCAAACACTACAATGTTGCTATTTCTCATGCTGCCAAGAAACTAGTTCGACTTATTTTTGCTTTGCAAAAGTCCGGTCAAACATACATTTCTAAATCCTAATTTACATAATTTTTGAAATTCGGCGTCTTTGACGCCTGTTTCGTTATGCCTTTTTTTCCGTCAATCAATTCGCAACTTTTTTCTTTATTTAGACTTGACTTTTAATAGTTAGTCTTTC
>CAVLCX010000037.1:6850-10272 GCA_963661525.1 bacterium | reverse complement strand
ATAGATTTATTGATAAAACTTTTGAAAATCTGCCTAAATCACTGATGTATAAAGAAATACGAAAAAAGAATATTAAGGTTAATAAAAAGCGCTGTACAAATGACCAAAAGTTAAATGAGGGCGATTTGCTTGAACTTTATCTTAAAGATGATGTTTTGAAATTAAAAGTTAAACATCTTGATTTTATGCGTGCGTCTGATGAACTTGATATTGTATATGAGGATGAAAATATAATCATCCTTAATAAAAAGGTTGGGATTTTGTGCCACCCTGACGGTAAAGAATATATTGACAATCTTGTTTCAAGACTTAAAAAATATCTTTACCGAAAAGGTGAGTGGTCACCTGAAACTTCAAGCTTTACACCGTCGCTTGCAAATAGGATTGACAGAAATACAGGCGGCCTTGTAATCGGGGCGAAAAATTTGCAGTCGCTTAAAATACTTAATGCAAAGATTAAATCAAGGGAAATTGAAAAATTTTATTTAACGGTAGTTCACGGAAAAATGCCTAAAAGCGAAGAAGTGTTGACCGCATTTTTAACAAAAAATGAAAAGAAAAATCTTGTTAAAGTTACCGATAATCAAATTGAAGGCTCTAAAAAAATTATAACCAAATACAAAGTTCTTGATTATTATGATGATGCGTCACTGCTTGAAATAGAACTTTTAACGGGAAGAACACATCAAATCAGGGCGCACCTTGCACATATAGGCCACCCGCTTTACGGTGACGGAAAATACGGTATTGAAGAGGGAAGATTTCGCCAGGCACTTTACAGTTATAAGCTTAAATTTGCATTTGATGATGAAAATGAACTGTCTTATTTATCAGGCAGGGAATTTCAGGCAAGGGATATTAAACTTCTTGATGATTATAAAGAAAGGAAATTTTAATGAAAAATAAATTTTATCGTATCATTTCACCTGTTACCTTTCTTGTGGTGCTTGTGCTTGATATTTCGGTGATAGCATATGCGGTGTTCGCAGTTAAAAAGCTTTTGGAGAATTTGAGCGTTTATTCGGTAATATTTGCAATAATCGACCTTTTTGCAATAGGGGTAGGTGCGGTTGTCAGCAAATATGTTATAAGCCAAGGCATTGTTTTTAATGAAACTTCGTTTGAATTTACCGCACTTGATGAAAATAATGTTTTTAATTATGATGATATTGCGAGTATAAAAATAAATAAGGACACCAAAGCAAGCCTTAAAAAGAATTTTAATGACAGGCAGTCACAAATTATTATTGAAGAAAAAGGCGGTAAGGTCACAACGGTTGACATAGGCTTAACATCAATGAAAAAGCTGAAAAAGATAGAAAGTGAAATCTTATCACATATAAATGAAAACTGAATATTTTATATAGCAGCAGAATTTTGTACAATATTAACAATTATTTTAACATTTCTGTTGCTTTTTTGTTTATAAATTGTTATTATATATACAAATATGGCTTTGCCAAAAGTAAGGGAGAGATTTTATGGGCGAAAAACGCACCTATACGGGTAAAGAACTCGGCGGCTATCTTGTAGGTATGTTTGGTCAAAACTTAATTTACAATATTGTTGCAACAGGTCTTTACTTCTATTTTCAAAATGTAATCTGCCTGCCGGCTATGGCTCTCGGTTGGATTATGACTATCGCACGAATTTGGGATGCAATCAATGACCCGATGATGGGTACAATTGTTGATAAAACTAAAACTAAGTGGGGCAAATGCAGGCCTTATCTTATTATATTTCCAGCAATTATCGGTTTAGTTACAATTTTAACATTTATAAACGGTAACTATGCCACAGCAAGTTCAAATTCACAAAAGGTACTTATTGTTGCTTGGGCGGCTATTTCATATATTGCATGGGGTATGTGTTTTACTGTTTGTGATATTCCGCTTTGGGGTATTACATCTCTTATGACAGAAGATGAAAACGACAGAAGCAAGATACTCGGCCTTGCGCGTATGGTCGCAGGTGTAGGCGGTATCGGCGTACTTGTTGTTCAGGTTGCACAGGCTCTCGGCTCTGCGTTCGTAAGCAAAATTGATAAAAATGCAGTCGATTATGATACTCTTGTTCAAAAAGCAAACCAAAAGGGTTTTATTGTTACGGTAATTATTATGACTGTAATTGCTTCTGTTCTTTTTGAATTTGCAGGCCTTTTCACAAGGGAAAGAGTTGAAAAAAGCGAAAAGAGCTACACTTTCAAAGAAAACTTCCAAATTATGTTCAGAAACAAGCCGTTTAGGCAAATCCTTATTTCAGGTATTTTGAGAAGCCCTATTCAGCTTCTTATGATTGTTGCAATGACGCTTGTTACATATTACTATGCAAACGGTAATATTATGAATATTCTTACAACTGACGCTTCGGGTAAGATTACGGGTATAGATGTTAAAATACTTGTAGGTCTTGGTTGCGTGGCAATCGGTCTTTTTGCCGGCCAGTTTATCGCAATGGGTGTTACACCTTTAATTATCAAAAAAGTTGAAAAGAAAACACTTTATAATATTTATTCAATAGCAGGTGCTTTTCCTTTTGCACTTATCTTTGTATTTTACAAAGTTTCAGGCGGTGATTTGACTTCTGCTTTCTGGTCAATCATTGTTGGTATTTGTATGCTTGTTGCAAGTGCTGCTTTCGGCGGTATCAATGTACTTCAGTCAGTAATGATTGCCGACTGCGTTGACTATGAAGAATATCATAACGGTGTTCGTACAGACGGTGTATTTTTCTCGGGGCAAAGCTTTATTACAAAGCTTGCAGCAGGTATTTCAACAATCATTTCATCAGCAGTATATGCATTTGTAGGTTACAGCGGTGCTAATGTTGATAAACTTAACCGCGCTATTGAAAAGGGTGCAAACTTTATAACATATGACGGCGGCACAGGTGCCGGCAAATATGCTGAAGCAATGTTCTTCCTTATTTCAATTCCGCCTGCAATCGGTATGCTTCTTTCAGCACTTCCTACACTTAAATATGCAATGAGTGATAAAGAACACGAAGAAATCCTTAAATCTCTTGTAGAAAAGAGAAATGCACAGGACACAAAGGCTGAATAATAAAAATACGAAACAGTCACTTGTATGTATTTTCAAGTGGCTGTTTTTTATTGAATATTTTGCTTATATAAGTTATAATTATTTTAAAACAAAAGGCAAATTAAGGGGAAATTATGATTAAAACATTAAACGGTGCGTGGCTTTTTAAGGCTGTGGATGAAAACAAATGGAAAAATGCAACAGTTCCGGGTTGCAATTTTCTTGATTTAATGAATAACGGTGATATACCTAATCCTTTTATTTCAACTTATGAAAAAGAAGTAGGCCTTGTAGGTGAAAAGGATTGGGAATATAAAAAGACATTTGAGATAAGCGAAGCTGAACTTGAATGTGACAATGTGCTTTTAAACTGCAAAATGC
>CAVLCX010000037.1:0-6840 GCA_963661525.1 bacterium | reverse complement strand
ATATAAATTCGCGCCTTCTTTTTGTAGGCGAAAACTGCTTTGTTGCTTATTCAAAAAGTGTTAAATCACTTTTAAACCCGGGTGAAAATGAAATAAGAATTGTTTTTAAATCACCTGTAAATTATGTTCGCGATAAGTATAAAAAATGCCAGACCCCTATGAATTCAAACGGGCAAAACGGTATTGTTCATATCCGCAAGCCGCAGAGCCATTTTGGCTGGGACTGGGGTCCGGTTTTGCCGCTTTCGGGTATAACCGGGGATATTGAACTTCAGTTTGTAAACACTGCCAAGATTGACTATCTCGGCATAACTCAAAAGATTGAAGACGGAAAAGCATTTGTAAGCGTTAAAGCAGATATAACATCCTTTGGCAATTATGAATGTGAACTTGGCATAACTTCGCCGAGCGGGGAGGTTATGACTTTCTGCGGTGAAAGTGCCGAATTTGTTATTGATAATCCTGAACTTTGGTGGACTTATGAACTTTCAGGCAGTAAAAATCAACCTCTTTATACTGTTTGCGCAAAGCTTAAATCAAACGGAAAAATATTAGATGAGCAAAGCAAGAAAATCGGCTTAAGAACTATTGAACTTAACCGTGAGCGTGATAAATACGGTAGAAATTTTCAATTTATTTTAAACGGTGTTCCGCTCTTTATTAAAGGCTCAAATTATATTCCGGCTGATAGCTTTATTACTCGCTTTGATAAGCAAAAACTTGATTATATGCTTGACGCTGTTCAGTTTTCAAATATGAATATGATTCGTGTTTGGGGCGGCGGATATTATGAAAGTGATGAATTTTACAATGCCTGCGATGAACGCGGTATTCTTGTTTGGCAGGACTTTCAGTTTGCATGCCAGGCTTATCCGTTTTTTGATGATGCTTTTCTTGAAAATGTTAAAAGGGAAGTTGAATATAATGTAAAAAGGCTTTGTACACACCCGTCACTTGCTGTTTGGAACGGTAATAACGAAATTGAAGATATGCATATGGCGTGGGTGTATATGACAAAGTATATTGAATGGACTGAAAAGTTCTTTTATCACATTCTTGAAGCTGAAATCAGAAAATATGATAAATCAACACCGTATACCCCTACTTCACCTGTGGGTGAAAAGCATAATTACGGTGTAGGCAGTGATAATGTGGGTGATACTCACCTGTGGGCAGTTTGGCACGGTTTAAAGCCTATGAATTATTACCGCAAGCGTATGACTCGCTTTTGCAGTGAATTCGGCTTTGAGAGTTTGCCTGATATGAAATCAATTGATATTTTTGCCGAACATAAGGGTAACTATTCGCTCGATGATAAGGTATTTAACGCCCACCAAAAATGTGCAAACGGTAATGATAAAATGGTTTACTATGTTGCTTCTCGCTTTAATTTGCCGAAGAAATTTAAGGAGATGGTTTATCTTTCCCAAGTTACTCAAAATGAATGTATAGCAGACGCAACGGAGCATTGGCGAAGAAATAAGGGTAGATGTAACGGTTCAATGTATTGGCAGCTTAATGACTGCTGGGGTGTCTGTTCTTGGTCAAGTATTGATTATTACGGTAATTACAAGGCACTTCAATACGGCGCAAGGCATTTTAATGCACCTCTCTGTGTATCAATTGAAAATACCGATGAATACATCAAGCTGTTTGTTTTAAATGATTTTAAAGAAAAACAAGATGTTACCGTCACTTACGATATTTTTGATTTTGTTTCAGGTACAAAGCAAAGTGATAAAAAAGATGTTTCAATTGGCGCAGTTAAAAATGAATGTGTTTTTGAGCTTGATGTTAAATCACTTGCAAAAGTGTATGATTTAAAACGCACCGGTGTTGCGGTTAAATTTTTTAAAAACGGTGAATTATTGCAGCAAAAAACTGTTCTTTTTGATAAAGAAAAGAAACTTGATTTGCCGAAAGCAAAACTTAAAACAAGGATTGAAATAAAAGAGGATAGGCTTGATATTACTGTTAAAAGTGACGCATATGCCCGCTTTGTTAAGCTTGAAAGCAGTGAATCCGTTTTGCCTTTCAGTGATAATTTCTTTGATATTTTGCCGAATGAAAGCAAGAGTGTGACGATTTATAAGGATAGCTCAATGTCGCTTCGCAAACTTGCCGAAAGCATAACTGTTTACAGCCTTTGTGATGTTAAATTCAGCAAAGATAAGATTGATAATCTTTTAAAGCAGGCTAAAGTTTTCTTATCTCCTGTTAATATTTCAAATGCGCTTTATCACGGAAGAATTGCAAAAGATGTTGAGTTGTGTAAGGGGTGATTTTTTGCTTGATTTTATATTTGTCGGTTTAGGCGGATTTTTAGGTTCCGTGTTGCGATATGCTTTAACACTTATTCCTGCTAAAAATCCACAGCCTTTCCCTGTAATTACACTTTTAATAAATGTGATAGGTTCGCTTTGTATCGGGCTTATTGCACTGTGGATGAGTAAAAATTCAAATTTGGATTCACGCTTGATACTGTTTTTAAAAGTCGGTATATGCGGCGGATTTACCACCTTTTCAACCTTTTCACTTGAAACTGTCGGTCTTATTAAATCGGGGCATATTGTGCCAGCACTTGTTTATGTGCTGTTAAGCACAGTGCTTGGTGTACTTGCTTGTTTCTTGCCGCAGTGTGCAGTTAAATAATATTATTAAAAAAGCGAAAGTTCGGATTTACCGAACTTTCGCTTTTTGTATTTTACTCTTCGTGAGCGTAATCGTATAATTTTTGAATTTCAGGCGGGAAATTATCAGGCTTCATTTCGTGAATTCTGTCTTCATTTCCGTCTGCAATTGCGGTTTCGTAATACCAGCATTTGAAGTCGAGCATTGCAAGTGTTTTATTAAGCTTTTCAATTTGAGCTTCAACTTCAAGCTTTTGATTTTCAAACATTTCTTTTCTTAATTCGTATGTTTTGCTTCCTTCTTGGCACCAAGCCATATATTGCTTAATATCTTTTATCTCAAGGCCTGATTTTTTTAAGCATTCAATTATTCTGAGTGATTCAACAGCTTTATCACTGAATTTTCTTATGCCCGATTCTCTTTGAATATCAGGAAATAAACCCTCTTTATCATAATATCTTAATGTTGAAATCGGTAAATCAAACATTTGTGAAACCTGCCCGATTGAATACATTTTTATACCTCCCTTGCATCCGAATCAATTTCGCCGTTATCATCAACCTCATACGCGTCGGCATTGACGATAGGCGGCTCGATATTTTTAAGTTCTTCTCTTATCTCTTTGGCTGTTTTTTTTATTTGAATAAATGTAACAAGGTCAACTATTCCGTATCCCACAAGTCCTGCACCTACAAGCCTTACAAGCGCAACACTTGTGCTGAAAGGATTTATCATAATTACAACACCCAAAATAAGCACGGCAATTGAAAGAAATGTTGAAACACCCCAGCTTGCAATACCGCTTGATTTTGAATAAAATGATGTGATTAAGTCAACAGCACCGCTTATTGTGATAAATACACCGAAAATAAACAGCAATATGGCAATTATGCTTTCATATTTAATGCATATTATAAGGCCGACTATAATGCATACTGTACCGGCAGCGGCAGGAACAATGCTTTTTTCTTTTGCAAAATATGAAATCCACGCTGTTACACCTAAAAGTATTGTGGTTGCACCTGTAAGTATGCTTACTACGGTTATTGATTTATCAGGCCAAGCAAGCAGTACAATTCCTATTACAAATGATGCTATTATTGTGATTATTGAAAGGTTTTTAATTTTTACTAAAATGTCTTTCATAACTACACCTTCTTATTTTTTATGTATCTTATGTCGTTACCCTCTAAAGTCAAAAGCGAATATTCGCCTGTGATTCGCGAGGTTATGCGCTGGTCGTAAAATTCCAAAAGTTCTTTAAGCGTATAGTTGGTTGAAATAATCGTCGGCAATTTTGCACCGATACGGGTGTTGATAATATTGTATAAGCACGAAACGGTATAAGCACTTTTGAATTCTGTGCCTAAATCATCAAGAATAAGCAAGTCAACATCCAAAATTTCATTTTCTCTGTATTTTAAATTATCGCTTCTGCCGAAATTTTCGTTTTGCAAATCGCCTAAAATATTTTGCGCTGTACCGTAAATAACACTGTATCCTCGGTTAATTACTACATTTGCAATGGCAAGGGATAAGTGGGTTTTGCCAAGCCCTGTGCCGCCTGTGAATAAAAGGTTTTTTGCCCCTTTGCTGAAATTAGTTGCATATCCTATGCAGCTTTCTTTGATTTTTTCTGCTCTGTATTTTGGTGATATACCGCCGTTTTGGGCAATATCAGGGTAATATTCGGTACTGAAGGTGTCAAATGTACATTCTTCAATCGGTGCGATTTTTTCAATCTTATCTCGCTCAATTTCTTTTAGCAGGTTTACAAAGCATTTACAGCGCCTGCCGTTTATAAATCCCGTATCCTCACACGTAGGGCAGGTGTATTTAATTGCAAGTTCGTTTTCATCGTAACCGTTTTTCTTAAGCAAATTTTTCTTTTCTTCCTGCAATGCAAGGCTTTCAACTCGCAGCTTGTTAATATCAGCCTGTGGGTCTTTGCTTGTGAAAAAAGTTTTTGAAATATTAAGCCCGATTTGCGCAAGCTTTCTGTTAATTACATTAAGCTCGGGAATTTCGGCGCATAATTTATCAATTCTGCTTTGTGCTTCAAGTGTTGCTTTTTCTTTTCTTCTGTCAAGTATATTTTGTGCCTTGTCATAAGTTTCAATTGAATAGGACATATTGCACCTCCTTAAATTTCAAAATTATTTAGTGCGTCACGCTCGATTTGGTCTATATCAAATGTCGGTTTGCTTGATAATTTTTCTTTGCTCTTTGCTTTGTTTTCTTTTTCGGCTTTTGCCTTTTCAAATTCTTTTTGCTCTTTTTCCACATCGGCAGGAGCTTTAATGTTTTTCTTCTTCCACTTCTTCAATATGGAATTTATGTAACTCAATTTCGGCTCCGGTATGTTTTCTTTCATAATATCTGATGCTAAAGTAATCATAGTAATGTCAAAATCATTAAACCATGAAAGTACCATTTCCCTTTGCTTAACAGTAGGTTTTCTGTGCCTGATTCCCGTTATTGCAATGATTTCATTCCATATTCTGTTTCCGCGCTCAATTTCGTGCAACTTTTCTTCCGCTTCGGAAATAGAAGCAATACCCTCATCTCTCCAATTTTTTGCCATAGCGTTGATATATGAAAAACTTATGGCCATTCCTTTTTGCTTTTCATTTTTATAATATTCAAGTATCATTAAAACTACTTCCGGCTTTAATTCGTAGTAGTTAACCATATTGATTATTATTGCCTGCTCCGCCAAACTTATTGTTCTGCCAAGCACTTTTTGCGCTTCGTTAACAAGGTTTCTGAGCTTTTCGCTGTCACGCAGTATTGCCACAATATCTTTGGGTGATAAATTCGGCGCAGAAATTGTTTCTTTTACCACAATCACATTTTTTTCTGCCGGTGCAGTTGCCTGCGGTATTTTTGTGCTTTCAACAATTTCACCGTTTTTTGATATTATGCCTTCCTCAACCCAAAATTCAAGCAAATTGTCTGTGTCGGCAATTGTTTGGCCGAGTGCTTTGGCAATTTCGGCAGTTTCAGCCTGCCCGTTGTTCCTGAAAATGTATAGCAAAGCTTTAAGTTGATACTCACTTGCAAGCTTTAAATATTCATCAACTACCTTGATAGGTAAATTAAAAATTCCGTTTTCCCAAACTGATGAAAACGGTAACGCTTTATATTCCATAGCATATTCCTCTTTCTTATTTTATATGATAACAAAAAAATGCATTGTTGTAAACAGATAAATAGTTACATTTTTTTCAAAAAAGTCTTGACAAGTGCCAAGTTGTTGTGTATAATCGATCTTGCATTTGCGGATGTAGCTCACCCGGTAGAGCGCAACCTTGCCAAGGTTGAGGTAGCGAGTTCGAGCCTCGTCATCCGCTCCAAAATAAAAGACACCATTTTTATTTATGGTGTCTTTTATTTTTTATAAGAAACGAGGCTCGAAAAGAGCAATCCGTCAGGATAGCAACAGTCCGGTGGACTGTTGCGGTGCTCGGGTGCGTGCCGAAGAAAGCTTTAGCTTTCGATGGGCGAGCCTCGTTATAGTGCATAAATCTGATTTTGCATTGTGGAAAGTATTGCTTTTGCGGTGGACACCATTTTTATGGTGCTTTTTGTTTTATACGAAAAAGAGCAATCCTTTTTGTAACAGTTTTAATTTTTACTTTACAACTATTTAAAAGAGTGTTATACTCTAACGGTAATGAAAAGCAGAGAGGTATTACCATGCATCAGGATGTTGAAAAAATACTTGTTACAGAAGAAGAATTAAACGCCATTGCTCACCGCTTGGCGAAGCAAATCACTAAAGACTATGAGGGTAAAAAACTTTTGCTTGTAGGTGTGCTTAAAGGTTCTATTTACTTTTTTACCGACCTTACAAGATATATTGATTTACCGTGTAATATTGATTTTATTCAAGCTTCAAGTTACGGTGCAGGTACTGTATCAAGCGGCAATATTCAAATTATTAAAGATATTGCGGATGATTTAACGGGTTTTGATGTTTTACTTGTTGAAGATATTCTTGATACAGGAAATACACTTAAATATATTCACGATATGCTTTCAAAGCGCAATCCGGAATCTATCAGCGTTGTTACACTTCTTGATAAACCGGCAAGGCGAATAGCAGATATTAAGGCTGATTATGTAGGCGTGGATGTGCCGGACGCATTTGTTGTAGGCTATGGGCTTGATTATGACCAATATTATCGTAACTTGCCGTATATAGGC
>CAVLCX010000036.1:0-10441 GCA_963661525.1 bacterium | reverse complement strand
AAACAGGACAATGCTTATCACCTTATCCTTTCAGTATATAAATATTAAATTATGAATTATATTTATTCATAGCTTCATCAATTTTTCCTGCCACAATAAGCCTGATTGCTTTGGTTGAATTTTCAAGAGCAGACTTCAAATCAGCTTCCTGCTCTTTCGGAAACCTGCCCAAAACCCAAGCCGCCAAGTCATATTCCGGGTTAGGCTTTTTGCCCACACCTATTTTAACTCTCGGAAAATTTTCAGAACCTAAATGTGATATTATACTTTTAATACCGTTATGCCCGCCGGCTGAACCTTTGCGCCTTATTCTTGTTTTGCCCACATCAAGCGAAATATCATCATAAATTATGATTACATTTTCTGCCGGCACTTTATAATATTTTGCCGCTTCGCCGATAGCTTCGCCGCTCAAATTCATCATAGTTTGCGGTTTCATTACAAGGCATTTTTTGCCCTCAACAGTCATATCCGCACATAATGCGTGGTGCTTAAGGCGCTTAATATCAACCCCCTCTTCAATAGAAAGCAAATCCATTGAAAGAAAGCCTGCATTGTGCCTTGTCATTTCATATTTTGCACCCGGATTACCAAGGCCTGCAATAATAAAGTCATATTTGCTGCCGCCAAAATCCTTTTTCTTTAAAAACATAACATTCCCTCATTTATAAATACGGCAAAAGAGCGTGCAAACCTTGCACGCCCCTTTTTAATTATAATTTCACTAATCTTCTGTCTTTTCAAATTCAGAAAATTCTCTTTCTTCATCCGGCTTTTCATAGTTGTACATATTTTCATCTTTAACATGCTTTGTGATATATTCATCACGGTCAAAGAGTTCATCTGCCTTAACTTTCCAAGCCTTTGCAGCAGCAATGGTCTTATCAAAAAGCTCATTAGCTGATTCAGGATGCTGCATTTCAGTTGAATATGCGCCTGTTTCCGCAACCATTTTGCTGATTGCACCCGGGTTATCAAGAACCGGGCAAGGGCGAAGCATATTATTTGAAAACGGCTGATTACGCTTATAAGCCATAAAGAGCGGACTTTGAAGTGCTTCAAGAACGGAATGTTCCTTAATATTCACATTTGAATAGTGAACGAAAGCACAAGGTTCGCAGTCACCGTTTGAGTTAATATGGAAATAGTGGCGTCCGCCTGCAATACAGCCCTGAACATACTCACCGTCATTCCAGAAATCAAGTGCAAAAATAGACTTTGTATGCCTCCATTCGTGCATTTTTTTATACATTAAAGCACGCTGGTCAGGTGTAACCATAAGGTCAGTTACAGCACCGTTGCCTGTTGGCATATATGTGAAGAACCAAGCGAATTTAACACCGCGGTCAATAAGCCAATCCATATATTCATCAGATGCAAGTACATCTGTGTTCTTACTTGTGTAGCAAAGTGATGCACCAAAAGGAACACCTCTGTCCTTAAGCCTCTGCATTGCGGCAGTACATTTTTTAAATGTACCATCACCTCTGCGGAAATCGTTTTCTTCTTCATATCCCTCAATTGAAAATGCAGGATAGAAGTTGCCAACTTCCCTGATTTCATCAGCAAAGCTGTCATCAATAAGTGTACCGTTTGTAAATGAAAGAAATGCGCAATCCGGATTTTCACGGCAAAGGCGCATAAGGTCCTTTCTTCTCATTGTAGGCTCACCGCCGGTGTAAAGGTACATATATGTACCAAGCTCTTTACCCTCTTTAATAATTCTTGCAAGGTCATCATATGAAAGTGAGCTTGTGTGGCCGTATTCGGCAGCCCAGCAACCTGTACATTTAAGGTTACAAGCGGCAGTCGGGTCCATAAGAATAGCCCAAGGTACATTGCAGTCATATTTTTCAATAGCTGCCATTCTCTTTGTATAGCTGTTGATTGCAACATTCATAAGCGGAGGAACAAGCTTTGTAAGTACATGTTCATCAGTATTGCAAATTAAATCTTCAGCAAATTTCATCCAGTTATTATTAGGGTCATCCATAACTTTATGAAGACCTGCATAAGTTGAACGATTTACTTTTTTAACATCAAATTTTTCTACGAGACTGAGAATTCTCGGTGCGTTTCTCTTGAAATCCTTGCGTGCATATTTAACAGCCTGTTCAACTGCTACGCTTGCAACTTTTTCCTTGAAAGAAGCCATAACTAATCCTCTCTTAATCAACAAACATATTAAATGTGTTTATAATTTCGTTGTCTATTATTGAATTATATTACTTTTACTAAAAAAGTCAAGTATAATTTTCCTTGCCGATTTTAAAATCGAATTTGAAATTTGAGCCTGTAAGTCTTATCTGTCTTATTTTTATAAATATCATTACAATGTGCGCCCCAGCTGTCATATCCGCCGATACCCTGCTGCCTTGCAATAAGTCTTACTACTGTTTTGTTGTATTCGGGCATATCCTTTTGGTGCCATACATTTTCGATTTCTTTAGGAAGATAATGGCTTACATTAAGTTCCATTTGCGGCTCGGCAACAACTGAAAATACTTTCTTATCCCCTACAAGTGTTGCATATCTTACACCTGTTCTGTTGCCGCATTCCTGCGGTTTAAGGTAATTAACCCAAAGGTCATTTACTGTTGTGTTATAAAGCCCGATTTTAGACGCATTACATCTATCAATATAATTTTCCTCAGGCCCGTTGCCGAGATATGTAAGATTTTCAAAATCTTTCGGAAGTTCAAAAAGTACCGATACTTCAGGAATTTCAGGAAGCGATGCATCAGGGTAAAACTGAAGGTCAATTTCCATACCTTTTGATGTAATTGTATAAATTATTTGTGCCTTTGATTCCGGCTGTGTGCAAACAGTTGCTCCGCCTGTAATAATTACTTTCTTTCCGTCTTCAAGAACTTTATAGTTATTTATTGACCATTTTGTGTTATTGAAAATGCCCGGTGTGTCACCTGCATCACGCCAACATCCAAGGCGAGAACCTGCCCTTGTACCGCGGTCATTATCTGTTAAAGCCCTCCAGAAATTAAGTCTCATAGGCGCGCTTAAAAGTTCTTCCGAGCCGATTTTAATAGAATAAAGCTGATTGCGCTCTCTTCTTTCAAATCTGACATTTACATCATCACTGATTACTCGAAGTGAACCGTAAGTATCATCAACTATGAGCGGCTGGTCTGTTTCAAGTTCATCATATGTATTTTCAAACTCGTTTATTACAAACTGCTCTTCGGCTACAATATGGCCGGCATCGCACCAAGATGTATCTTCTTTAATCACAAATTCAAGGTTGAGATAACATTCTGTTTTAATTCTGCTCAATTCAAGGTCAATTACAGCCTTTTCACCCGGTGCTATGTCGCAAACAAGTGTACCGCTGCAAAATTCGCCCTTATCAGAACATTGGCTCCAATGAAGTTCATATTCATTAAGATTTGTGAACATAAACTTATTCTTTATTTCAATTATACCGCGCGAAGCGTCAATTGCATTAAAATCTACATTTTGATAAAGCTTTTTAATTTCGCAAAGCTTTGGGGTTACGCTTCTGTCACCAAAAAGAAGTCCGTTACCGCAAAAATGACCGTCGTGCGGATTTTCGCCGAAATCACCGCCGTAAGCAAGGTACTCTTTTCCGTTTTCATCTTTTGTAAGAATGCTTTGGTCAACCCAGTCCCAAACAAATCCGCCCTGCAAACAAGGATATTTATCCCAAAGGCGAGTGTATTCGTCTGTTGAACCGCAGCTGTTACCCATAGCATGAGTGTATTCGCAAAGAATATACGGTCTTCCGTCACGCTGGGTTACTGCGTATTCCTCACAGTCCCAAGGTTTAGCGTACATTTTTGACTGCACATCCGAAAGTTCCTTTTCATCAGGTGAACGGTCACATTCAAAATGCACAAATCTTGTTTTATCCGCATTCTTAATATATTGATACATTTTTTTTGGAACAGCGCCGCCGAGTGACTCGTTACCGAGCGACCAGCAAACTACGCTTGTAATATTTTTATCCCTGTTATATGTAGCTTTTATACGCTCCATACAAGCTTTTTCCCACTCCGGTCTGGATGCCGGAAGCTGAGGGCAGCCTACTATTGTTGACCAGCCTGTGCCGTGAGTTTCCATATTGTTTTCATCAATAACATAAAGGCCGTATTCATCACAAAGCTCTAAAAATTTAGGGTCATTAGGATAATGCGATGTACGAACCGAGTTCATATTTGACTTTTTCATCATTTCAATATCATAGCGCATTACATCTTCGCTGATATATCTGCCGGTGTGGCAATCAAATTCGTGCCTGTTAGTACCTTTAAATACAACCCTTTGGCCGTTAATACGGATTATACCGTCTTTAATTTCAACTTTTCTGAAACCGATTTTCTGGCTTATATATTCAATCGGCATACCGTTATCTTTAAGTGTGATAACCATAGTGTAAAGATACGGGTTTTCACTTGACCACACATTAACATCCGTCACAATTGCTTTAAGCTTTGTTTGGTGGTCTTCATTTGCATATTGGCTGTCAAGCGCAACAGTGTTTCCGTCTTTATCAAGTATGTTTAAATCAAGGCTCAAACTCTCATAAGAACCGTTTGTTTTAACAAGAATATCGGCATAACCGTCGCTCAATGTAACATCAGGCTCTGCTATAACTTCGTAATCCCTGATATACTGCTTCTCGGTAGTATAAACATATACATCGCGGAAAATACCGCCCAAGCGCCACATATCCTGGCATTCAAGCCACGATGCTGTACACCAGCGGTAAACTTCAACACCGATAACATTTGAGCCTTCTTTAATATATCTTGAAATATCGAATTCGCTTCTGTGGAAAGTTGATTCGCTGTATCCTATTCTCTCCCCGTTTATGTAAAGATAAAATGCAGATTCCACACCTTCAAAACAAATTACAACTCTCTTGTTGAGTAATGATTTATCAATTTGAATTTTTTTAACATAGCAGCCTACCGGATTATGCTTGGTTGGCGCATTAGGCGGGCAAATATCCTCGCTTCCCTCCCAAGGGTAGCGAACATTGCAGTATTGTGCTTGGTCATATCCCTGCATTTGCCAAGAACCCGGCACTTTAATTGTGTCCCAATTATGCGTATCATAATGAGATTGAGCAAAATCGCTCGGCCTGTAAGCATAATTTTTATAAAGTTTGAATTTCCATTTTCCGTTTAAAAGCTTCATTCTGCTTGAAGCAAATCTGTCTGCTTTTTTGGCTTCATCAAAGTTTTCATAAGGCATAAAAGTAGCGTGCTGCGGAAGTTTATTAACACCCACAATTTCAGGGTTTGATTGCCACTCTGTATATCCGTCAATAAAGTTTCTTTCCATAACTCGTTCTCCGACACATAATATTTATCTGCGGTGCATTTTGCCCTCTTGGTAACCCTCCTGCTTAAGTGCAACGCCTACACTTTTCATAAGAATTATCAAATCAAGCTTTAATGACCAGTTATCACAATATATTTTATCATATTTCATTTTTTTCATAAGTGAGATTTCATCTCGCCCGTTAATCTGTGCAAGCCCGGTAAGACCCGGCCTAAAGCGGTAAACCCCGTATTCAAGCCTTAACCTGTGCGCTCTCATTTCGCTTGAAATAAGAGGCCTTGGGCCTACAAAGCTCATATCCCCTTTGAGAATATTCCAAAGCTGCGGCAGTTCGTCAAGACTTGTCTTTCTTAAAAACTTGCCTACTTTGGTAATATACTGCTCCGGATTTTCCAAATCGCCCGTTGCAACATTAGGTGTATTATTTTTCATAGTTTGAAATTTATAAATTTTAAACGGCTTGCCCTTTCTTCCTCGCCTTTCGTGAGAGAAAAATACGCTTGTATTCGGCGTCAGCAAATTTGCAATGCAAATCACCAAAAACAAAGGTGACAGCACTATCAGCGCAATAAATGACACCACAATATCGAAAAGTCGTTTAAATTTGGTCGGGCCAAAATATTTTTTAAACTTCTCTTTCATTATTTATCTTCCATTCATCACATTTACATTTTTATATTCAACCATATAATGTATATAACCTTGCTGATTATACCACATATATTCTAAATATGCAATTTTTTTATAACATTTTTAATTATTGTTGCCAATTTTGCTTTTTTTATATATAATAACAAGAAATATACATTATGTGCAAAGCATACAAATTTTACATATAAATGCACATAATGTCAACAATTATTTTTATACAGGCGGTATTCACTATGAAAAAAACTTTAAGTATCATCCTTTGTTTAGCACTCGTTATTTTAAGCTTTACAGCTTGTTCTTCATCAAACGCTTTAACAGAAGAAAATGTAAAAAAAACAGTAGACACAAGCTTTGCGGCACTAAAGGAATTTGACACCGATAAACTTCAGGAATATGTTGATTCATCAACACTTAACACTATCGCAAGCTATGCGCAAAAGCACGAGCAATTTAAAGCTCTCGGCCAAGCTATTTTTGAAAATTTGGATTATGAAATCAAAGATATTGATTTAGATAAAAAAACTGTTACAATCACGGTTAAAAACAAGGACCTTTCAGAAGGTGCAAAAAGCTTCGCCGAAGAAATAACAAGCGAATACAGCGGGGTACAGCTTCTCGGCAAGCTTAACGACATTTCTTTCCTTAACATGAAATTAGCCGAACTTAAAGATTTAATTTCAAATGCAAAAATGGAAAAAGACGGAATTGACATCACCTTAAAAATTGAGCAGGGCAGTAAAAACCTTAAACTCACATTTGACGATACGGCAGAAGACGCAGTATCGGGCGGTGCATTAAATGCAATCAAATCACTGTCTTAACAGTTATTTTAATTATATAATAATATTATTTTAAAAAAATTAGTGACAATATACCTTATTTGTGATATAATGGCGAATGGTATAAATTGTTGAGGTGTAAAATTATGGCAAATAAATTTGTTACCGCCATTTTTGGCGATTATTCTAAAAAAGAAGTAAAAAAAGTAAAAAAGACAGCAGATAAAGTTCTTGCATTAGAAGAAAAATATGCGTCTATGAGTGATAAGGAACTCACATCACAAACCGATATTCTTAAAGGCAGACTTGCAAACGGTGAAACACTTGATGATATTTTACCTGATGCATTTGCTGTTTGCCGTGAGGGTGCGTGGCGTGTTCTCGGAATGAAGCACTTCCCGGTTCAAATCATCGGTGGTATCGTTCTTCATCAGGGCAGAATTGCCGAAATGAAAACAGGTGAAGGTAAAACACTTGTTGCTACTCTTCCGGCTTATCTTAACGCTCTTACCGGCGAGGGTGTTCATATTGTTACGGTTAACGATTATCTTGCAAAGCGCGACTCCGAGTGGATGGGTAAGCTTTATCGTTTCCTCGGCTTAAAAGTCGGTCTTATTATTCACGAAAAGTCAAATGAACAAAGGCAGGAAGCTTACAATGCCGATATAACATACGGAACTAACAACGAAATGGGATTTGACTATCTTCGTGATAATATGGTTCAGTATAAGGAAGATAAAGTACAGCGCGGCCATGTATTTGCCATTGTCGATGAGGTTGACTCAATTCTTATTGATGAGGCGCGTACTCCGCTTATCATCAGCGGTAAGGGTGAGCAATCAACAGACCTTTATCGCCAGGCAAATGCATTTGCAAAAACCTTAAAAATGGTTAAGGTTGCAAAAATGGATGAAAAGCAAGATACCGAATCAACATATGACGGCGACTACATTGTAGACGAAAAAGCTAAAACCGCTACTCTTACACAAGACGGTGTTAAGAAAGCAGAAGAATATTTCCATGTTGAAAACCTTATGGATATGGATAACACCACTCTTCTTCATCATATTAACCAAGCTATCAAGGCAAACGGCGTTATGAGAAGAGATATTGACTATGTTGTTGCCGACGGTCAGGTTAAAATCGTTGATGAATTCACAGGTCGTATTATGGAGGGCAGGCGTTATAACGAAGGTCTTCACCAGGCAATTGAAGCTAAAGAAGGAGTTAAGGTTGAACACGAAAGCAAAACTCTTGCTACTATCACTTTCCAAAACTACTTCCGTCTCTATAAAAAGCTTTCAGGTATGACAGGTACAGCGTCAACCGAAGCACCTGAATTTTCTGAAATCTACAAACTTGATGTAGTTGAAATTCCTACAAATAAGCCGCTTGCAAGAATTGACCATCCTGATGTCATTTTCCAAACAGAGCGCGGCAAATATCATAATGTAATTGAGCAAATTAAAAAGTGCCACGAAAAAGGACAGCCTGTTCTTGCCGGTACAATCAGCATTGAAAAGAGTGAAATCCTTTCAAAAATGCTTAAAAAAGAGCATATTCCGCATAATGTACTTAATGCAAAGAACCACGAGCGTGAAGCTGAAATCATTGCACAGGCAGGTAAATTCGGTGCTGTAACAATTGCTACAAATATGGCAGGCCGTGGTACAGATATTATGCTTGGCGGTAATGCCGAATATCTTGCTAAAAGTGAAATGAGAAGAATGCAGTATACAGACGAACTCATTGCCGAAGCAACAGGCTTTGCCGAAACAGATAACGAAGAAATAATTGAAGCAAGAAAGACTTTCCAAGAGCTTGAAGCTAAATATAAAAACGAAATTCAGGAAGAGGCTGACAAAGTAAGAGAAGTCGGCGGACTCTTCATTTTAGGTACAGAGCGCCACGATTCACGCCGTATTGATAACCAGTTAAGAGGTCGTTCAGGCCGTCAGGGTGACCCAGGTGAAAGCCAATTCTTCTTATCACTTGAAGATGACCTTATGCGTTTATTCGGCGGTGAAAGAATGCAGGCTATGATGGCTCGCCTTACCGACGATGAGAATATGCCTATCGAGTCAAAGATGATTACAAGAACGGTTGAATCATCGCAGAAAAAGGTTGAGGGCAGAAACTTCGGCATAAGAAAGCAAACACTTCAATATGACGACGTTATGAACCGTCAAAGACAGCTCATTTATCAGCAGAGAGATCAAGTTCTTGACGGAATCGACCTTACAGATAAAATTCTTCAAATGCTTGATACAAACATCGAGGAAAATGTTAAAAACTACTTTGCAGGCGACCACAAGAGCGATTGGAACGTAGCAGGTCTTAAGGAAAAATATAAGGGCTGGCTCACAACCGAGGACGACTTTAACGACGACGTTGATATGCTTTCGATTCAGGGCACAATCGATATGCTTCAGGAAAGAGGTCATAAGCGCCTTGAGGAAAAGAGAGAACTTCTCGGCGACGAAATGTTCCAAGACTTTGAAAGAATGGTACTTCTCCGCAACGTTGACGTTCTTTGGATGGACCACATTGACGCTATGGACGACCTCAAGCAGGGTATCCATCTTCGTGCTTACGCTCAGCAGGATCCTGTTGTTGCATTCCGTATGGAATCTTATGATATGTTTGACGAAATGACTGCTACAATTCGTGAAAACACAGTCAGAATGATGCTTACAATTATGCCAAGACGTCAGGAGGACGTTGAAAGAAAGGCAGTTGCTAAGGTAACGGCTACCTCATCGGGCGGCGACGATACAGTTAAGCAGGCTCCTGTAAGAAAGGGCAAAAAGGTCGGCCCCAACGACCCATGTCCTTGCGGAAGTGGCAAAAAGTATAAGAAATGCTGCGGCGCTCCGGGCAAAGAGCATAACGATTAATAATAAATAAACAAAAGCAGTTGGATTAATTTCCGGCTGCTTTTTTGATAACAAAACGAGCTTAGGATTAACCTAAGCTCGTTTCTATTTATATATGTAATTAATATTATAATCTTAATAACTTCTTAGCGTTATTATAGAATATATCCTCCTGAGCCTTTTCGTCAAGACCGCAGGAAAGAACCTTTTGAATTTCAACCGTTGGGTGGTGGAATGGGGAATCGATACCGAACATAATTCTGTCCTTACCAACTGTTTCATAAGCCTCTTTAATCTTACTGCCCATTGGCATACCACTCATTTCAAGAGTGATATTGTCATATCTCTTAGCCATTTTGATAGCGGCATCAATATAAACGCCGTGACCGTGACCCATGTGAATCATAGTAACTCTTACGTCAGGGTATTTCTCGGCAAGAAGCGCAATGCTCCAGGGGAGTGAGAAAGGCGGATGACCGCAATGGATAAATACAGGTACATCATATTCTCTTGCAAAATCCATAACAGGATAAACTACAGGGTCATCTGCAACAAATGCGTCAAAAAGCGGCTGCATTTTAATACCCATAAAGCCCTCTTCGTTGATATAATGATTAAGCTTTTTTTCAACATCGTCAAGAGCCGGGTTAACCCATACGAACGGAACAATCTTATCGGGATAAGACTGGAAAGCGTCTACAACCTCGTCATTGCCCTGAAAGTTAGGTGCAGTTAAAAAGGTTTTTTCAATATCATATTCATTCATCTGCTCAATCAGCTTTTCTTTGGTAAAGGCAACGCCTGCCCAAC
>CAVLCX010000035.1:6728-10549 GCA_963661525.1 bacterium | reverse complement strand
AACGCGGGTGTAGTTCAATGGTAGAATCCCAGCCTTCCAAGCTGGTCGTGTGGGTTCGATTCCCATCACCCGCTCCAATGCGCTGATAGCTCAGCTGGATAGAGCAACTGCCTTCTAAGCAGTAGGTCGGGGGTTCGAGTCCCTCTCAGCGCGCCAACTTATTGTGCAGTAACAGCACGAAAGTGCTTTTACATATATGGTGGGATTAGTTCAGTTGGTTAGAGCGCCAGTTTGTGGCACTGGAGGTCATCGGTTCGAATCCGATATCCCACCCCACTTATTTATTACAAATTATCCCAACATTGGGGTGTAGCCAAGCGGTAAGGCAACGGACTTTGACTCCGTCATGCGTGGGTTCGAATCCCGCCTCCCCAGCCAACACCCTGACCACAGGGTGAACACGGTTCATTAGCTCAGATGGCAGAGCACTTGACTTTTAATCAAGGTGTCCGGGGTTCGATTCCCCGATGAGCCACCAAAGACCAATCACATTGTGATTGGTCTTTTTTCTTGCTATATCTGCTATACAAATATTGACTTTTGTATTATTTCTTGCTATTCTTGAAATACTATAAAAAGTGCGAGGTTATAATTACGAAAAGGATATTTGAAAAAATCATAAATAAATTCATCAATTTTTGCAAATGGGTGTGGAATGAATGTAAAGATTGGCATACCCTTCTTTTATTTATAATTGTTGTTATTGTTATGTATACTCCGGTATGGGGCGGTTATCTTTTATATTTTCTGTTTAAATCTAAATGGGCAATGGGTGTGGCAAGTGCCTATCTTGTATTTTGGGCAGGGCCGTTTACTCCTTATTTTCCGTTGTGCATTGCAATAACACTCGGTATCAAAAAACTTTTTGAGAAATTTAAAAGTAAGCGAAATAAGTGTGAAATTGATATTGAAAATGAAATTGATGATGAATGACAGCTTTGATATTTCAAAGCTTTTTTTGTTAACAAAATATGATAGAATTTACTTGACACGGGTGGTACAATAAAATAGTAAGTAAAGGAGATGTTTAAAATGGTAAATAAGAAAAAGCAAATACCGGTTACTCTTTTAACCGGTTATCTCGGTGCAGGTAAAACTACACTTCTAAATCATGTACTTGCAAATCAAGAGGGATACAAAGTAGCGGTTATAGTTAATGATATAGGTGAAGTAAATATTGATGCGTCACTTATTGCTAAAGGCGGCAATGTAACCCAAAAGGATGAAAATCTCGTTCCGCTTTCAAACGGATGTATTTGCTGTACATTAAAGGTTGACCTTATGAAGCAGATTATTCAGCTTGCTACAAGCGGCAGGTTTGATTATATCCTTATCGAAGCAAGCGGTATTTGTGAACCGGGTCCGATTGCAGGCTCTATATGTATGCTTGACGGTACTGACCCAAGAAGCGAATTGCCGGCAGTTTGCTATCTTGATAATATTGTAACAGTTGTTGACTCTTTAAGAATGGTTGATGAATTCCTTTCAGGTGATGCACTTCTTAAAGAAGATAAAGATGAAGATGATATTGAAAATCTTCTTGTTGAGCAGATTGAATATTGCACAACAATTGTTCTTAATAAAATTGACCAAATAAGTGATGAAGATAAAGCCAAGGTACTTAAAGTAATTAAAACTTTACAGCCTGAAGCTAAAATTATTGAAGCTTCATTCGGTGATGTTCCTGTTGCTGATATTCTTTCAACCGAAAGCTTTGATTATGAAAAGATTTTAAATTCGCCGGGTTGGCTTAAAGCTATGGAGGGCGAAGAAGAGGATGAAGAAGAGGGCGAAAGCGAAGAGTACGGAATAGGTACTTTTGTTTACGAGTCACTTCCTCCGCTTGACCAAAAGAAATTTGAAAACTTTGTTTTTGCTCATTATCCTAAAGAGGTTATTAGAGCAAAAGGTCTGTTTTGGATTAAGAACGACCCGCAAACAGCATATATTTTTGAACAGAGCGGTAAGCAAAAAACAGCTACCGATGACGGCAAATGGATTGCGTGTATGCCAAAGCATCAGCAAGAGCAAATTCTTGCAATGAATCCTGATATTGCAAATTCATGGGATGATGAATACGGTGATAGGGTAAACAAGATTGTATTCATCGGTCAAAATATGGATAAAGAAGCTATTACAAAAGCACTTGACGCCTGCAAAGCAGACTGATAAAAGCAAAACGGTGTGTAGAAAATAATTTCTACACACCGTTTTTATGTTTGTTATATCAATAAATACCTTGTGCCATCATTGCTTCTGCAACTTTTTCGAATCCGGCAATATTTGCCCCGGCTACAAGGTCATAGCCGAGTCCGTACTTTTCTGCCGCTTCAACAGAATGTTTGTGAATGTTAATCATAGCGTCGTGAAGCTTTTTATCAACTTCTTCGGCAGTCCATGAAAGTCTTTGGCTGTTCTGGCTCATTTCAAGGCCGGATACACATACACCGCCTGCATTAACAGCTTTAGACGGAGCAACTATTACATCTTTTCTGCCCATCAGGAAGTTTAATGCTTCCTCTGTTGTCGGCATATTGGCAACTTCAATATAATATTTTGTACCGTTTGCAATTATCTGCTTTGCTTCTTTAATTCCGATTTCGTTTTGTGTAGCGCAAGGCATAGCAATATCAACTTTTACACCCCACGGTTTTTCACCTTTATAGAAAGGAACACCGAATTTGTCAGCGTAATCCTCGCATCTGTCTCTGCCTGATGCACGCATTTCAAGAAGATAATTGATTTTTTCTTCTGTAATAATTCCGTCTTTATCGTAAACATATCCGTCAGGACCTGAAATTGTAACAGGAATAGCACCGAGTTCGGCAAGCTTTTTGCAAGCACCCCAAGCTACATTACCGAAACCTGATACTGCAACTGTTTTGCCCTTTAATTTATCGTTTTCGTGTTTAAGAACTTCACAAAGGTAATATACGGAACCGTAGCCTGTTGCTTCAGGTCTGATAAGTGAACCGCCGTATGATAAGCCCTTGCCTGTTATAACGCCGTTTTCAAATGCGTCTGATATTCTTTTGTATTGGCCGAATAAAAAGCCTATTTCCCTTGCTCCTACGCCTATATCACCGGCAGGTACATCGACATTAGGGCCAATATGACGGTAAAGTTCGGTCATAAACGCTTGGCAAAATCTCATAATTTCGCCCTTGCTTTTTCCTCTTGGGTCAAAGTCAGAGCCGCCTTTTGCACCGCCCATAGGTAAACCGGTGAGTGAGTTTTTAAATGTTTGCTCAAAGCCGAGGAAGTACATAATTGAACTGTTTACGCTCGGATGAAAGCGCAAGCCGCCTTTGTATGGGCCGATACTTGAATTGAATTGTACACGGTAACCTCTGTTGATTTGAGTTTTTCCTGCATCATCAACCCAAGCAACTCTGAAAGTAATAAGCCTGTCAGGTTCAGCCATTCGTGTTAATAAATCATCTTCAACATATTCCGGATGTTGCTCAATTACTTTTTCGAGTGAACGGAATACTTCCTTTACACACTGTATGTATTCGGGTTTTGCATTATCTCTTTTTTCAACTGTTTTAATTACATTTTCAATGTATTCATTCATTTTGATTACCCCTTTTTACAAAATTCTTTGTGGGTGAGTAGCTACTCACCCTATAAATTATATTAACACTATCAAACAAAAATGCAATATCTTATCTAAATTTCTGTTGAATTTGTACAAAAATCACTCATTTTAAAACAGCGGGAATAAAAAAGGAAAGTGCTTAAAATAAACACTTTCCTCAATTTTTATTAAATTAAAATTATTGCGATTTTTTGTGCAATTTTAAAATACACCCAAAGCT
>CAVLCX010000035.1:5816-6718 GCA_963661525.1 bacterium | reverse complement strand
TTGAAACAAAAGAATAACCAAAAGCACAGGTGCAATTACTTTTACCATAGCTATATAAATAAACTTTCTGTCGAATTTTTCTCCATTTTTCGTAACTTCGTCAATAACTGTTTTCGGTTTTGCAACCCAACCGATAAGAATACAGGTGAGTATTGCAACAATAGGCATTAAAATATTATTGCTGAAGTAATCGAATAAATCAAGAATTTGACCTACTGAACCGGTAGGGAGTTTAAGCTCAAAGTAGAATACATTATAACCAAGGCATACGATTATGCCGAATATTACTGCATACGCTGTAACGATTACTGCGCTCTTTTTTCTTCCAAACTTAAACTTATCCATAATACTTGCTACAATGGCTTCCATGATTGATACAGAGGATGATACAGCCGCAAATATTACCATTAAGAAGAAAAGTATGCCCACAGCAATGCCGATTTTACCCATTTGGTTAAATACTTTAGGCAGGGAAATAAACATAAGTCCCGGGCCGGCGCTCATTCCTTCGGTTCCGGCAAATACAAATACTGCCGGTACAATCATAAGTCCTGCAAGAATTGCTACAAGAGTATCAAAAATCTCAATTTGGTTAATTGATTTGTTTATGTTTGTTTTATCGGGAACATAAGAACCGTAAGCTACCATAATACCCATAGCAACACTTATAGAGTAAAACAGTTGCCCCATAGCGTCCATAATTACCAAGAAAAATTGCTTTAATGTTACGCCTTTAAAACTTGGTATTAAATATAATTTTAAACCTTGAAGACCTGTTCTGGTAACACCGGTTGCTTCATCTGTATAGCTTAATGTGAGTGAGAAAATCGAAATGCCGATAATAAGAACAATGAGTATTGGCATAAGGATTCTGCCCATTTTTTCAATTCCCTTGTCAACAC
>CAVLCX010000035.1:0-5806 GCA_963661525.1 bacterium | reverse complement strand
AGAACTACACCAGCAGTTGCGGCAAGGAAAATTAAAAGCCAAATAATAGGCTCGGTTTTTCCCGATATAAAGTTTGTGAAATATCCGTCTGCCGCCGCAAGCGCACTTTTACCCGTTATAAAATCGAAAAAGTATTTGCATACCCATCCGCCGATTGCACAGTAATATGGCAATATAATTATCGGTACAAGTGTTGCGAGTGAACCTAAAAAGCCGAATTTCTTGTTTATTTTTCCATATGCGGTTAATGGGCTTTGCTTTGTTTTTCTGCCTATTGCAATTTCGGTTGTTAAAAGGGTGAAACCGAATGTTACAACTAAAATCAAGTAGCAAAAAATAAATAAGCCGCCGTTATCCTTTGCTGCCAAGTATGGAAATCGCCAAATGTTTCCAAGTCCTACCGCACTTCCTGCCGCCGCAAGAACAAAGCCAATAGAGCCTGAAAAGCTACCTCTCTTTTTTTCTTCCATAATTTACTCCTATCAAAACAGTATAATAAGTTAAATATAACATATTTGAATATTATTAACAAGCCAACACAGTAACGCGTTAGCACGCTAAAGATGTGTTGCATTTTATTATCTAAAAAGGTATAATTGATTCATCAATTATTAAGGATGATTATATGAAAGCTTACAGAAATATTTTAGCTGTGTTATTGGCAATTATTATGTCTTTTTCTTTCCCGTGTATTTCATTTGCATTTGACGATACCTCGGAGCAGGAAGTTGAGGTTAAAACCGTTGAAGAAAGGGCAGAAGAAATTTTATCTTCAATGACTTTGGAAGAAAAAGTTGCACAGATGTTTATGGTGTATATGCCAAGTGAAAACGGAGCAGCTATTCAAAAGAAGTATCAATTCGGCGGTTATTTATTATTTGCAAATAATTTTAAAAACAATTCGTATAAGAAAAAGCAAAGCCAAATCAAAGCTTATCAAAAAGCTTCAAAGTTAAATATGCTTATAGCTGTTGACGAAGAGGGTGGCACTGTTAACAGAGTATCTATATATAAGCAGTACAGGAAGTCACCGTTTTTATCCCCACAAAAGCTTAACAGTAACGGCGGCCTTTCAAACATCAGAAAAGATACTAAATCAAAGGCAAAGTTATTATTGGATATTGGTATAAATACAAATTTAGCGCCTGTTGCCGATACACCGTACAGCAAAAGCGATTATATTTATTATCGTACTTTTTCAACTTCTGCCAAGAAAAACAGTAAATATATTAAGACAGTTATAAATGAAATGGGCAAAAATAACCTTGTAAGCACATTAAAGCATTTCCCGGGTTATGGTAATAACGGTGATACCCATTCACAAATAATTCGTGATAAAAGGAAATTCAGCACATTCAAATCGCGTGACCTTCTTCCGTTCAAAGCCGGAATTAAAGCAGGTGCGGATATGATTATGGTAAGCCACAATATTGTTGAAGCGTTTGATAAAAAGTACCCTGCATCTCTTTCTAAAAAAGTACATAAGTACCTTAGGAATGAAATGAAGTATGACGGCGTTATTATTACCGACGGTTTAGGTATGAGCGGAGTTGTTGATTTTGTAGGCGGAGATAAGGGTGAGGCGGCAGTAAAAAGTGTTTTGGCAGGAAATGATATGCTGTGCGCCAATAATTACAAAATTCAATATCCCGCAGTTTTGAAAGCTGTAAAAGACGGAAAAATCAAAGAAAAACAAATTGACGAAAGTGTAAAAAGAATATTGATATTAAAACTTAATCGCAAGATTATAAAATAATAAAAATAAAAAATGCAGTTCGCTTTGTGCGAACTGCATTTTACTTTACTGCTTTAATTTTCTGTGTCAGCCATAAGTCTTTCACGCTTTTCTTCAAGCTCTTTTTGCGCCTGTTCTTTTACCTTACCTGTGTAGTTGTTAAAGAACATAGGAATGATTGTAAGAAGAAAACCGATAGCAGGTACAATTGTTACAAGTGCTAAAAGCATTTTTTGAGTGTTGATTGATTGCTCAAAGAAGATTTGCCTGCCGGCAGTATCAACAAGTGATTTATCAACTGCTTTAAAGTCTGTTCTGTCAAGAATTTGGCCGAATACAAATGTTGCAACAGCCGCATTTACTTTTGAAAGGAAAGTTTGGAATGCGAAGCAAACACCCTCCTGCCTTTCGCCTGTTTTCCATTCAAGGTAATCAACAGAATCGGCAATAAGCGCATAGGTGATAACATTGTAAATACCAAGCGGAAGTCCCATAAGGAAAAGGAATATCCAAAGTACATAGATATTGGCTTTTGTAACATCGTGTGACATTACTACATAGCAAAGTGTGTGAACAACAAGGCCGAATATAGCTGAACCGATGTAAATTTGCTTGAGTGATAATTTCTTTCTGAGTATTGGGAAAATAGCCATTGCAGGAACCATACCCACACCTATTGCAACTGTGAGAGTAGTTACAATTGTACCGCGCGGAATCCAGAAATTGTAAGCGGCTGCTGCGTCAACATTAGGTATAAGTGTAGTTTGCGCACCCGGCAAGAAATCTTGGAAAATTTGAGTGAAATCTGTATAGTTTTGAATGATGATATAGTTACCGATGTAATCTGCACATTGGTTTGCCGTTACCATGGTTGAACCCAAAATTGCCGCAAAAATTACAATGATAAGAAGTTTGTTTTTGCCGAGAACAACAAATGTTTCTTTAAATGAAGGAGTGTGGTCCATTTTAGGAACTCTTTCTTTTGAAACAAAGAAGATAAGAATCGAAAGTCCGCAGCCGAGAAGTGCAAATATCACACCGCTTACGAAGAAGCCTTTTGTATATCCCATATTGCTTTGATAAAGAATAGGAACAAGAAGGGCAGGGAGTATACCGCCGAAAGTTGAGCCTAAACGGGCTGTTGAAATAAATGAAGTTCTTTCACTTTCAAGTGGGGTAATTACTGATGAAAGCCCCCAAAACGGAACATCCTGAATTGTAAATGCCACACCCCAAAGAATGTATGTAACAAGCGCCCAAATAAATGCCGCTGTTGAACCCTCTTTAAACGGAGCGGAAAAAAGTGCAATTGTTGTAATCGCAATAGGAATAGGTGCAAATAATAAGTAAGGTCGCATCTTGCCCCATTTTGATTTTGTTCTGTCAACAATCATACCCATTACAGGGTCGTTTAATGCGTCAAATATACGCCCGATAAGAATTATTGTAGTGCCTTGCTTTAATGTGAGTCCTGCGCCGTTTTGGAAAAATACAAGTGTAAACATTGACATAAGTGTATATATTCCCGAGCGGCCAAATGCACCTACCGTAAAGCAAATGCGTTCTTTCATGGTTAAGTATTTTTTTGTTTCAGCCATTATTTTCTCCTTTTAATTACAGCCGGAAAAATTACCGGCGCTTCTTCCTGTGCGTTTTGCATTTGCTTTAATAATAAATATTTAAGCTCCTGCCTTATATGCCTGTATCTTGGGTCTTTGATAAGGTTGTATTTTTCATTAGGGTCTTTTTTCAAATCGTACAAATAATTTTCAAAATAAACCTTTGCTTGATGGTGTGCATATCCCGTAACAGCAATATCGCGAACTTCATATTTGAAACGCTCGGTTCTTATTGCGCGTGAATTTGATGCTTCACTGATTTGCATAAATACACAGTCGCGCTTTTTATCGGGATTATCGATTTGCTCAGCCAAATCAACACCAATATATGTACTTGGAATCGGTATTCCTGCCATAGAAAGAAGGGTAGGCGGCAAATCAATAAGTGATGATAATCTTTCTTCATTTTTTCCGCCTGTGAATTTTCCGCCCTTTATAATCAAAGGTGTGTGCGTTGCACTTTCGTGGCAGCTTCTTTTATATTCCGGATTTCTTGTTTTGAAATGGCTTCCGTGGTCGGAAGTGTAAACTATAATTGTATCATCATATATTCCGAGTTCTTTAAGCTTATCAACAAGCCTGCCTACATTGTAATCAAGCCTGTTAATAGCCGAAATATAATCGGGATACATTTGCTTGTAATCGCCTTTTAAAAATGTTAAATCATCAGGTAAAGGATAGTTTTTATATTTATCCACGGTAGGTTTGTAGCCCTCATATGTATGGTGGTCATTTTGATGATGCGGCTCTAATTGGCTTACAAACATAAAAAACGGTTTATCCTTATCTCTTTTATCAAGAAATTCTAAGGCAAAATCATTTATGCAGTCAGCCCTGTAACCTTTAAAATCAATTTTGTTTCCGTCACCGTCAAATACATATCCGTCATAACCGTGCGATGTGAATTCCAGCACATCCGCACCCCTGAAGTATTGGTATTCACCCTGCTTGTTTTTAGGTATGGCAGTGCTCTCGCAGTGCAGTCCTATACCGGGTAATCTGTTTGACGCTAAATGCCATTTGCCGATATAAGCAGTTTCGTATCCTGCTTCATTAAAGTAGTGGGCAAGCGGTGGAATGTCGCTTGGAAGCGGAATTCCGTTCCAATAACAACCGCATTGTGTAGCGTAAACACCTGTTTGCAGGCATGCCCTTGCCGGTCCGCAAACGGGCTGGCAGGTGAAGTTGTTTTCGTACTTGATTCCTTCCTTTGCAAGCTCGCAAAGGTTAGGCGTTACTTCTTCATTTACCGTATCCCAACGCTGTTGGTCGGAAAAGTAGAAGATAATGTTTTTCTTTCCCATAAATTTTCCCCTTTATTTTAGGCTGTAAAACCTATAATTGCATTGTAAAAATTAACCAATGCAATTATAGCTACCACTATTGTGAAAACTGTTTTAATAACTTTTTCTTTGCCTTTTTTGTTCATTTTTGCGCCCAATATGCCGCCTGCAACCGCACAGATTACTGCTACTGCAAGAGTAAGTACACTGCATTTCGGAATTGTGTGGGTGACGCCTAAAGTTATCAACTTTGAAAGCTGGCTGAAAAATATTGTGCCGACGCTGTAAACAGCAGCCTCCTTAACAGTCATTGAAAAGAATAAAACTATAAATGCAACATTTATCGGCCCACCGCCTACACCTAAAAATGACGCAATAAAACCGAGCGTTAAGCCTACTGCCGCAATACATATCGGATTTGTTACTTTAAAGCTTTTTGCATTTTTGATATTTATATAAATAACCGATATTACAAGTAATATACCTAATATTAAGCCTTGCAGGCTTTTGAGCATATTGTTATTGAATATACCTAAAAGATAATCGAATAATTTAGAACCGAGTATACCGCCGATTACTGCCCCGGCAGACAGTGAAATAATAAGCTTAAAATCAATTTTTGTTTTTGACCTAATGTGCTTAATAGTTGAACTGATACTCATACTAAACACAGCACAAGTTGAAATGAAATTAACAACCGCTACACTGTCTTTGCCTATTAAATCAAGAAGCGGTTTAATGATTACACCGCCGCCAAGGCCGACAAACGCACCCATAAATGTGGCAAAGATGATTATTATTCCGTATAATACAGTTGTCAATTTGCCTCACCTCAAAATAAATTTACCAACTTATTATATATTAACCCAAAGATTAAGTCAAACAAATATTATACTTTAATCAATTATTGCATAAAAATTGCTTTCCCAGGCAGGAATATACAGGCTGTGCCTGAAGTATAATTTGTACCTTTTATCAAAACTTAATATTTTTTTACCGAGTGCAAATAAATCTTCATTTCTGTGATATGCGCATACATATAGCTTCGGAAGATTACTTTTTATCGTTTTTGCTGCCCCGTCAAGTGCTTTCATTTCTGAACCTTCTATATCCATTTTAATTAAGGTAACAGGATAATCAATAAGTGAGTCTATATCCGTTACTTTTAC
>CAVLCX010000034.1:6712-10565 GCA_963661525.1 bacterium | reverse complement strand
GTGCCGTGTGTTTTGATAATATGCAAAAAAATCACTAAATTTAAGTATTTTTTCATTGATTTAGCAGATACACTTTGTTATAATTGCAAGTAGACTATAATCTTATATTTATTACATTACTATTAGGTGAAGAAATTGAAAACTGCAATCAAACGACTTTGTGCTGTTTTTATGTGTTTTATCATTACAGCAACCATATTTTCAGGCTGTTCATCAAACAGCAGCAAAATTGATTTTATATACCCTTTTTCCGGCGAAGTATCAAGCTTTGACCCGCAGGTAGCAAAAACCGCCGATGAATTTTTAATTATTGAAAATTGCTTTGAAGGACTTGTCAGAGTAAATGATGACGGAAAAGTTCAGGCAGGCGTTGCAAAAACTTGGGATATAAGCGATGACGGAAAAGTGTACACATTCCATTTAAGGCAAGGTGCAAAATGGAATGTTAAAAGCACATCGCAAAGTACCGACAGCAAAGAGTTTACAAAAGCGCAGGAACTTATGGGCGAAACCTTTAATCCGGATATTACTGCAAATGATTTTGTATTTGCGCTTCAAAGAGCGTGTGAAAAGAACACTGACGCTCCCCTGTTTTCTTCAATATCAAATATCGTCAACGCTTCAAAAATACATTCGGGCAAAATGAAATCAAGCAAGCTTGGTGTAAAAGCAATTGATGATTACACACTCGAAATTAAGCTTAAATCTGCCGACAGCGGATTTTTAAATGTGCTTTCAACAGCAATTGCAATGCCTTGCAACGAAGATTATTTCAACGCTACAAAAGGAAGATACGGTTTAGGACTTGATTACAGCATATTCAACGGTCAATTTTATGTAAGCAACATACTTGAAGCTTCATATATATTGAAAAACAACTCACAGTATGTAGGCGATTATAAATCGCAGGTAACCGATGTAACATTAAAAATAACCGACGGCACCGAAGATACCGTAAAAAACTTAAAATCAGGATATTATGACAGTGCATATATCACCGGTCAGGAATATGACAAGCTTAAAGACAGCGACATTACTGCCGTTAGCTACACAGACGCAACCCTTGCAATGATACTTAACAAAAATAATGTTATCTTTTCTAATGATAAGCTCAGGCAGGCTGTATGTTTAAGTATATCTGACCTTGATTCAAAAAAATATGACTACTTAAGCCGCGCCACCTGCTTTACCCCGCCAAGCTGTGTTATTGAAGCAAACCCGGCTAACAAAGAAATGGGTGCTACGGTATATAAACAAAATATAACTAAAGCGCAGGAACTTTGGAGAACGGGACTTAACGAACTCGGCACAACCCAAGCAAGCTTTACCGTAATTGCAACAGAAGAATACAAAGATGTGGTAAAAGAACTTGTACAGGGTATACAGGCAGGTATCGGCTCAATATCATCATACGGTAATGATGATGAACACAAAATCAGTTTTTCACTTAAAATTGATATATTAAGCGAAAGCGACTATCAAACCGCTTTATCAAAAGGTGATTATGATATTGCACTGTACAAATTTACAGCAACCAACCAAAGCGCTTTAAATTTTTTAAGCAGTGTTATAAACAGTAATCTTATAGGCAATGTTCCTGCTGCTGTTTCTGCTTTAAAAAGAGCGCAAAACGGAACTGCGCAAAATCTTGCACAAAATGCAAAAAAATGCGAAAAAGCAATTTTAGCCGATTACAGTATTAAACCCGTGTTATATGAATCATCATATTATGCACAGGCAAAAGGGGTTGCAAATGTACAATTTCATCCCGGAAGCGGAAGGATAAGTTTTGTAAATGCAACAAGAGAAGAAAAATAATAAAGCAGTTGTCATATTAAGTTGGTTTCTTGTTTTAATATGTATGACTGTGATATTTTGGCTTTCATCAAGAACGGCGGATGAATCTGCGGAGCAAAGCGGTGTTATAGTTGAATGGATAATTAAGCATTTCGGTGATAACGGCGTTACTGATTTTATTGTAAGAAAATCAGCTCATTTTTGCGAATATATCGGGCTGTGCTTTTTAACAAGTAATGCAATATATCAAACGAAGAAAAGATTTATTCCCCTTTATGCCTGCGCGCTGACTTCGTTATATGCCATAAGTGATGAATTTCATCAGCTTTTTGTAAGCGGTCGCTCGTGTGAATTAAGGGATTGGGCAATTGACACGGCAGGCGCATTTGTAGGCGCTGCGACATTTTTTATAATTCACGCCATAGCCGGAAAAGCGGCAAAAAGCAAAAATAACATTGACACATAAATTTATTAGTTTATAATATATAAGATATTGATTTTAAAAACGGAGGAAAATATTATGAATGTACTTGTATATGATAATGAAGAGCAGATTGGTATTGCGGCAGGTAATTATATGTGCGGCCAGGTTCTTGCAAAGCCTGACAGCGTGCTTGGACTTGCAACAGGTTCAACCCCACTCAAGCCATACGGCCATATGATTAAGCTTTATGAAGCTGGTGCGGTTGACTTCAGTAAGGTAACAACATTTAACCTTGATGAATACTGCAAGCTTGATGTTAATGATGTTAATTCATATCATCGTTTTATGCACGATAATCTTTTTGACCACATCAACATTCCTGAAGAAAATATCAACTTTCTCAACGGTAATGCCGAAAATCCTGAAGAAGAATGCAAAGCATACGAGGAAAGAATTAAGAAAGCCGGCGGAATTGATATTCAGCTTTTAGGTATTGGTTCAAACGGTCACATTGCTTTTAACGAGCCTTCAGACAGCTTCCAAAGATGGAGCCATGTTGTAGCTCTTAAAGAAAGCACAATTAAAGATAACAGCCGCTTTTTCAAATCAATTGAAGAAGTGCCTACACACGCTGTAACAATGGGTATCGGCTCAATTATGCAGGCAAAGAGAATACTTATTATCGCAATTGGAGAAAATAAAGCAAAAGCAATTAAGCAGCTTATTGACGGAAATGTAACACCACAATGCCCTGCTTCAGTTTTGCAGTTCCATACAGATGTTACACTTATGCTTGATAAAGGTGCTGCATCACTTCTTTAATATCGGAGGTAAACAAAATGGCTGAAAAAGAAAAATTTTATATAACAACACCTATTTACTATCCATCCGGCAACCCACATATCGGTCATTGCTACACAACAGTAGCGTGCGACTCAATTGCCCGTTTCAGAAGAATGCAGGGTAAAGATGTTATTTTTCTTACCGGTACTGACGAACACGGTTTAAAAATTGAGCAAAAAGCAAAGGAAAAAGGAATTACTCCAAAAGAATATGTAGACGAAATAGTTAAAGTATTTAAAAATCTTTGGAGTTATATGAACATCAGTTATGACAGATATATTCGTACTACTGATGATTATCATATTGAAACAGTACAAAAAATCTTTAAAGAACTTTATGACAGAGGATACATTTACAAGGGAACATATAAAGGAAAATACTGCACACCTTGTGAATCGTTTTGGACTGAAAGCCAGCTTGTAGACGGAAAATGCCCTGAATGCGGAAGAGAAGTAACCGAAGCGAAAGAAGAAGCATATTTCTTTAAACTCTCACCTTTTGCAGACAGAATTGAAAAATTACTTCTTGAAACAGATTATTTACAGCCGAGAACAAGAGCTGTTGAACTTGTAAACAACTTTATTAAACCGGGACTTGAAGATTTGTGCGTATCAAGAACAACTTTTAAATGGGGCATTCCTGTAACATTTGATGACAAGCATGTTGTTTATGTTTGGGTTGACGCACTTTCTAACTATATTTCCGCACTTGGATATCTTAACGATAAATATGATGATTTTGACAGATTTTGGCCTGCCGATTTGCATATGGTTGCAAAAGATATAATGC
>CAVLCX010000034.1:0-6702 GCA_963661525.1 bacterium | reverse complement strand
TCATTTGGCCTGCAATGCTTATGGCACTTGACTTGCCGCTTCCAAAGCACCTTGCAGTTCACGGCTGGATTACTTTCAACGGCCAAAAAATGAGTAAGTCAATCGGCAATGTTGTTGACCCGATGGTATTAGGTGAAAGATACGGTGCAGATGCAATAAGATACCATATTTTAAGAGAAATGGCACTTGGCGCAGACAGTTCATTTTCTAATGAAATTATGATTAACAGAATTAACTCTGACCTTGCAAACGACCTTGGAAACCTTGTTTCAAGAACAGTAGCAATGGTTGAAAAATATTTTGGCGGTACACTCCCTACCGAAAGGGAAAGCGCACCTGTTGATGATGAGCTTATCAATATGGCAACATCTTTAAGAGAAAAGACTGCCGAACTTATGGATGAAACACAGCTCAACAATGCACTTGCCGAAATATTCAAAGTTATTTCAAGAGCTAACAAGTACATTGATGAAACAACACCTTGGATTCTCGGCAAAGATGAGAGCAAAAAGGCAAGGCTTGCAAGCGTGCTTTACAATCTTCTTGAAGCTATCAGAATTTCCACCACACTTCTTTCTTGCTTTATGCCGACCACGATGCCGAAAGTATGGGAGCAGATTGGTGCAGATAAAGAACTTATCACATATGAAAATGCAGGCAAATTTAATGTTCTTCCGCTTGATGTAACAGTTCACAAAGGCCCTGCCCTTTTCCCAAGGATTGATGCCGATAAGGAAATCGAAGAACTTAACGAGCTTATTAAAAAGCAGGCAGAAGAAGCACAAAAGGCACAGCAAAAACCTGAAATTGAGGGACTTGCAGAAATTCAATTTGACGATTTTGCAAAAGTTGAGCTTAGAGTAGCCAAAATTGAACAATGCGAACCTATCAAGAAAGCTAAAAAACTTCTTAAATTACAGGTTAATGACGGTTCAAGCGAACCTAGGCAGATTGTATCAGGCATTGCTCCTTGGTACAAGCCTGAAGATTTAATCGGCAAGAGCGTTATCATTGTTGCAAACCTCAAGCCTGCAAAGCTTTGCGGTGAAATGAGCAACGGTATGCTTCTTGCAGGTGATGTAAGCGAAGATGATGTAAAAGTACTCTTTGTTGACGGAATGCCGGCAGGAACTAAAATAAGATAAGAAACGGTAGGAACGAAATGTATCACAATATTTTTGATACACATTCCCACTATGATGACAGTAAGTTTAACCCTGACAGAGAGGAATTACTTGATAATCTTCAAAGTCAGGGTGTTTCTTTAGTTGTCAGCTGCGGATGTGACATAGATTCAACTCAATTTAACTTTGACCTTGCGCAAAAATATGATTATATTTATTTTGCCGCAGGTCTGCACCCTGAAAACTTAAAGGGTGCAAATCTTGATGATTTAAAAATCATTGAAAAATTTGCAAAAAACGAAAAATGCGTTGCAATCGGCGAAATCGGACTTGATTATTACTGGATGGAATCGAGCAAGGATGAGCAAAAAAAGTTTTTCAAAGCGCAAATCGAACTTGCAAAAAAGCTTGATATGCCAATAATCGTTCACGACAGGGATGCGCACGGTGACACCCTTGATATTCTTAAAGAAACAAAGCCGAAAGGTGTTGTACATTGCTTTTCAGGCTCAAAAGAAATGGCGAGAGAAATTATTAAGCTTGGTATGTATATCGGCTTAAACGGAGTTGTAACCTTTAATAATGCACGCAAAAGCCTTGAAGTTGCAAAGGAAATCCCGATTGAGCGCCTTGTGCTTGAAACCGATTGCCCGTACCTTGCCCCTACCCCGATGAGAGGCAAGCGCAACGATTCGCATTATATTCCGTATATTGCAGAAAAAATCGGCTCACTTTTGGGCATAGACGCACAAGAGCTTTTAAATATCACAAACGAAAACGCAAAAAGATTATATAATTTATAATCCAAACGCATTTTAACAGCAAAAGCAGTCAATATACAAAAAAGTATATTGACTGCTTTTTATATTTCTATAAAACAGACGGTAATCATTTTTTATTTTTCAAAAGAGGTTTGATATTTTCATATATTTCTTTTCCTCTTTCGCCAAAGATTTTTACAAGATTATTATGTATCGCATTCTTGGTAACATATTTATCGATAGTTGCCTGCACTCTTTTTACTTCATCATTTTCAACTAATTTGTTCAGTTTATTTCCGGTACTCTCCGGCAAATCATTTTTGATATTATTAGGATGTACAATATTTTGAGAAATTGCTTTTATTTTTTCAACTGAACATTTGTAATGACCTGTTATATATTTTATAACATTATCATAATCACTGTCCTTTGATACAATATAAAAATGTTCGTCAGGATTTTGGGTGATAAACCTACCCAAATCGCAAACTAAAATAAAATCAAGCGCATTTTTGCTTTCGCTGGTAATTTTGCGATATTCAATTTTTGCATTGGTACGCATAAGTTCATTATGCAGCTCAAAAGTTAACGAATTTGCATTATTACTGTAATAGATTATAATGCTGTCATTTTCCGTTGATTTTAATTGAATAACTCCGTTTACCCCTTTTTGATTTACATTTTCATAATCTACTAAATAGCAAGCCATTGTATTCCTCCTTAATCATATAATTCATAAAACCATAATGCCATAAATTCTGCCAAATGTCAATCGCCGAACCTATGCGGCTTATGAAAACGGAGTTAATTCTATGACACCAGAAACACTTGTTAAAATAGCAAAACTTCACAATGTGAGTGTTGATTATCTGTTAGAGCTTACCGACAATCCAAACCCCTACCCTAAAAAATAATTACAAATTATAGATCAACTGTTTATACAGTTGATTTTTTTCTTGATATACACTTAATAATATGATATTATATATATTATTTTAATTAAAAGGGTGGCGCTGAATGGATAAGTTTACCGAAATAGTCAACAGCATAAATGACTTTGTTTGGGGACCTGTAATGCTGTTATTTCTTGTAGGAACAGGTATATTTTTAACAATAAGATTAAGATTTATACCTTGGAAGAATCTCGGTTCTTCACTTAAAAAGCTTTTTAGTAAAGAGTCAAGGCAAAAAGACGGTGAGGGTGACATTTCACCATTCTCCGCTTTGATGACAGCACTTGCGGCTACAGTAGGCACAGGCAATATAGTCGGTGTAGCAACTGCAATGGTACTCGGCGGTCCGGGCGCTCTTGTATGGATGTGGATTTCGGCGGCTTTCGGTATATCCACCAAATATGCAGAATGTGCGCTTGCAGGCAAGTACAGAACCGTTAATGAAAAAGGCGAAATGTGCGGCGGGCCTATGTACACATTAAAATACGGACTTAAAAACAAAAAAATCGGTTCAATTTTAGCCGTGCTTTTTGCTGTGTTTACACTTATGGCTTCATTTGGTATCGGCAATGCGGCACAGGGTAATTCCATTACCACAGCTGTAAGTTCAACATTTAATATTCCTAAATGGGTAGTCGGCATTGCACTTGTTATATGTGTGGGTGCTGTTGTTTTAGGCGGCATTAAATCAATTTCAAAGGTATCAAGTGTTCTTGTACCCGCAATGGCAGTATTTTATATAATTACCGGAATTGTGGTAGTTTGCATAAATTACAAGAATGTTCCTGACGGAATTGCAAATATTTTTTCAATGGCATTCGGCGCAAAACCTGTTGCCGGCGGACTTGTGGGTACAGTTACTGCAAGTACAATGAATTCAATGCGTTACGGTATTGCAAGAGGTGTATTTTCAAACGAAGCAGGACTTGGCAGTGCGGCAATTTCTGCTGCAAGCGCTACATCAGACCACCATGTAAAACAAGGCTTTATAAATATGTGCGGCACATTTATTGATACAATTATTGTTTGCACAATCACAGGCCTTGCAATAGCATCAAGCGGTATGCTCGGCACAACAAATGCAGACGGCAAAATGCTTGAAGGTGCTGAACTTACTATTGCGGCATTTGATTCTGCACTCGGCAAAGTCGGTGCTGTATTTGTAACAATCAGTATTATCCTTTTTGCATTTTCAACAATCTTGGGTTGGGAATACAATGGTGAAAAGGCACTTGAATTTCTTTTCAAAAAGCCTATTTTCTGCTACATTTACAGAGTTGTATTTTCACTTTTAACTTATGTTGGCGCAACAGCAACACTTGGTGTTGTTTGGAGCTTTTCCGATATTGCAAACGGCCTTATGGCAATACCTAACCTTATAGGTTTAATTGCCCTTTCAGGTTCGCTTGCAAAGGAAACTAAAGATTATCACAAAAAGCTAAAAGATGATAAAGTAAAAACAAAATAGAAATATTAAAGGAAGCACTTTTTAGTGCTTCCTTTTCTTTGATTAAGGGGCATTATAATTTTTCTATTTTCCAAATATCGTTGCAGTATTCTTCAATCGTTCTGTCACTTGAAAAGTAGCCTGCTGCACAAGTGTTTCTAAAACATTTTTCGGCAAAAGCATATTTATCTTTATAATCCAAATTAAGCTTAAGCTTTTCATTGAGAAAAGGTTCAAAATCAAGAAGAATATAATAATTATCAGCCTTATGCCACGAAGCACCCTTTAAGAGTGAATTATACAATTCTTCAAATATTCCCGTATCATTATCACTGAGCGTACCGTCTACAAGGGCATCAAGGCAGCGTTTAATTTTAGCGTCATTTTCATACAGTGATTTAGGATTATAAGAGTTTTGAATTTTTCTTATATCTTCAACTCTTGCGCCAAAAATATAATTATTTTCTTCCCCTGCCCTTTCAACTATTTCTATATTTGCTCCGTCATAAGTGCCGAGTGTAACCGCACCGTTTAACATAAATTTCATATTTCCTGTGCCTGACGCTTCCGTACCCGCCGTTGAAATCTGCTCGGAAACATCCGAAGCGGGTATAATTTTTTCGGCATACGATACGCTGTAATCGCTTACAAATATAATTTTTATAAATCGGCTTACATATTCATCAGCTTCCACAAGCCGCTTAACTTCATTTATAAGTTTAATAATACCCTTTGCCCTATCATAACCCGGTGCGGATTTAGCGCCGAAAATAAATACGGTAGGTGTAAAATCCTTTAAGCTTTTTTCTTTAATTTCAAAATAAAGTTCAAGTATTACAAGAATGTTTAAAAGCTGCCTTTTATATTCGTGAAGCCTTTTAATTTGTGAATCGACAATAAAATCAGGCGAAAACGAATCATTATCTCTTAAGCGAATATAATTTGCAAATTCTCTTTTATTTTCTTTTTTTATTTCAATAAATCTATCTAAAACATCTTTGTTTTGCGCATATTTTTCAAGTTCTTTAAGCTTTGATAAATCGTATATCCAATCATCGCTTCCAAGCAATTCTGTAATAAGCGAGCTGTATTTAGGATTACAAAGGCGAAGAAAACGGCGCTGGGTAATCCCGTTTGTTTTATTTTGAAACTTTTGCGGATATAAATTATAAAATGACGAAAGAACATCACTTTTTAAAAGTTCTGTATGAAGGCTTGCCACACCGTTGATATATTTGCAAACATAGCAGGCAAGATAAGCCATATTGACCATTCCGTTTTGAATAATCTGAACGGATTTATCCTTTAATCCCTCATTTTGCTGCCTTTTATCAATGTTAATTATAATTCGTGCAATATCGGGGCAAATGCTATCTATAAGCTTTAAATTCCATTTTTCAAGTGCTTCTGCCATAATTGTGTGATTAGTATAATTAAATACCTCTTTACAAATATCAAAAGCATAATCAAAAGTACAACCGTCAAGTGTAAGAAGTCTTATAAGTTCGGCAATGGCAACTACGGGATGAGTATCGTTTAACTGAATAGTAATATATTCTGCAAAATGGCAATAATCATCACAATGATATTTTTTATACTTTTTAATAATATCCTGAAGTGAAGCAGATGTGAAAAAGTATTGCTGTTTAAAACGGAGTTTTTTGCCGTCATCGGTTGAATCATTAGGATACAGCAATCTGCTGATATTTTCTGCGTCATTTTTTTCTTTCAAAGCTTCGGTATACTTCTGCTCATTAAAAAGTTTAAAATCAAATTGAGTTACACTTTCACTTTGCCAAAGGCGTAAGTTTGAAAACTTTTGTGTTTTATAAGATATAACTGGCATATCAAAAGGAACTGCAAGCACATCACCGTCTGCAAAATGAACCTTTACTTTATCTTCACGGCAAGGCACACACCAAGGGTCGTTATATTCAAGGGAATCTTCAATCTTCTCTATTTGAAATCCATTTTCAATAGTTTGCTTAAATAAGCCGAAGCGGTATCTGATACCGTATCCGTCAAGCGCAACGCCAAGATTTGCGGCACTGTCCAAAAAGCACGCAGCAAGTCTGCCGAGTCCGCCGTTACCGAGAAGTTCATCCGGCAATGATTCAAATTCTTTAATTGAGCGATCATATGAATTTAAAACATCTTCAATTTCTTCTTCAATACCAAGGCACATCAGATTTTTATAAACAGGTTTACCGACAAGATATTCGGCACTGAAATAGCAAGCCCGTCTGGCAGAATAATGTGCCAAATTAGATTTTCGCCATTCTTGTGATATTTGAGATATTACATAAGTCCCCACAACATCACACAGTTCATTTACAGATAGATTTTTAATATCGTTATTATATTTTCCTAAAGCTAAAAGCTCTAACTTTTCTTTAATATTTTCCATAATCAGTACC
>CAVLCX010000033.1:1198-10602 GCA_963661525.1 bacterium | reverse complement strand
GTAAAGATGCAAAAATTCGAAAAAATCATTGCAGTGCTTTTGGCACTTATAATTACCACAACATCATTCACAATGGTGGCAAATGCCGATAATTCTAAAATTATCGAGCAGTGCTATATGAACGCCAATTCTGAATATACAAATCTATCAGTAAGTGGAATTAAGTCGACTTATATTGCAAAAATCACAACAGTATCACCAATGTTATTAAAAATAAAAATGGAATTACAAAAACAAAAAACTAACGGATACGAAACCGTAGAAACTTGGACAAACAGCAAAACAGGCACATCATTATCAATGTCAGAAAAACGAAATATTAACATATTAAATAAATATAGGCTTAAAACCACTTTCACAGTAGGAAGTGAATGTATCATTAAATACAGCTATTATAATAACTAAATCGACCAGAAACATCTATTATCATAAGTATATGATAATAGAAATAATTATTAAGAGGAGTATTGATATGAAAAACTATAAAAGAATTTGTTCTTTTTTACTCGCTTGCGCTATTATTGTTAGTACCATAAGCGCATTTCCGACAACTTTTTTAGCAAATGATATTCATAGCAATAAGGAATATGTTTTGCAAACTAAAAGCAGCCAAACTTTAAACAAAATTTTAAACAAATACCAAAACGACATCATTTCCGACGAAAATGTAACAGATTATTTAGATGAAAATAATGTATTAACTTTATCATTAAACGACAGACAATATAAATCGTTATCAAAAACAGACGATGTTAATATCGAAGAAGATGTTCAGTTGACAGCGAGTAGTAGTGATGATGAAATACACTACGACGATACATACAAAAAAATTAAGCAGTGGAATCTTGACTTTATTGAAGCAAACAAAATAGAAAACAACAGCCAAAATCATGTTAAGGTAGCAGTAATTGATACCGGTGTTTGCGCAACAGATAAAATTGCGATTGCCGGAAGAATCAATTTAGTACAAGGTGAGCAACAAGTTGAACCAATGTATGAAGATGCAAGCGGGCATGGGACTAGTATTGCAAGTATTATTGCAGCATCAGATAACAGCGAAACTATTACAGGAATAAATCCTAATGCTGAATTATACTCTGTAAAAGCTTTAAGCGATAACAAAACTGCTCCAATCAGCCGAATTGTTGAAGGTATTTATTGGTGTATTGATAACAATATCAACATCATAAATATGAGTTTTGGAACAAATATTGACTCAAAAATTTTACATAAGGCAATTATTGACGCATACAACAAAGGAATCCTCATGATTGCAGCAGTAGGAAACAATAATGAAATCGGCGTACAATATCCAGCCGCATATGATGAGGTTATGGGTGTAGGTTCTATAGATAACAATGCTCAAATTTCCGATTTCAGTGCAACCGGAAACAAAGTCGAAATTGTAGCACCCGGTGAAAAAATAGCATCAACAGGTTTCTTTGATGAACTTATTTGTACACAAGGCACAAGTGTTGCTGCCGCCCATGTAACAGGTGTAGCATCTTTACTTTGGGATTACGACACAAGCAAAAGTTCCGAATTCATTCGTGCGTTATTAAATAATAGTGCCAGAAGCATTGGGACACAAAATATATTTGGGCATGGAATTGTTGATGCAAAATACGCATTTGATAATTATTTGGACTTTGAACAAAACTATTCAGTTGAAAACAGTACACCTTTGTCATATAATATTAGTGAACTTAATACCTATACTGATAGCCAAGTCAAAGCATTATGGTATGGTTCAGGACATTCTAATGCACTAAACAGCACAACTTACAGTAATAATAAAAAAGTTTTACTTCAATATGCTGTAAAAATGTCTGATCATGTTTTAAGGGGTATTGTTAATACTAGGTATGGTGTATCATGGGATGATACACAAACCGAACCAACAAAAACATACAATCATTACTTTCATGGTTACGGTAACTATGTAGCCGATTATATCTTTTTGGCAAATTGTGCATATTATTATAAAAATAACGGGTCTATGCCGTCTTATGATAACCAATGGCAAGCATTATATCCAACAAATAATTATTCCAATGAATATCCTAATTTAAAAATATCATTAGAAGCATTAAACTACTCGTGGGATACAGTCTATAATTGTCTCGCATCAGATACGGATTTATCCGGCAAACTAACTAGTTCTATTACAGCATCTACAGGTCACAACTCTTTAATTTTAATAGGAATTGCTATCCACTGCGCCATGGATGCATATTCACATAAAATTTGTCGTAATGGCTCACACAGCTCTGATGACAGCACCAGTTCAAACGCAAACGCTTATACAACAGCAAAAAGTGTAGCTCTTGATATATTGAAAAAATGGGATGCCGGTCAGGGTTCTTTTCAAGTCAGCGAATTTTATCAACCGTCAAGTGCAGCTGACAACTACAAAATGGAAAATTTATTGTCAAATGTTTTAGCTGTTAAACCGAATCTATCCTCAATTAGTTCTAAAAAATATAATTGGTTTAATAGTAGAACTTGTTATTATACTTCAAGTCATTAACAATTATTATATCGGAGGTTATAGATATGAAAAAAATAATCAGTTTATTTTTAGCAATTTTAATCGCCTGTTCTGTTTTTAGCACCGGCAGTGTTGCATTTGCCGACAGCGGCATCTGCGCCGAATGCAGAAAAAGAAACGGTATGCCGGAAACACACAAATACATAAGCGAAGACTGCTATATTTATTATCATCATAATCTTGATGCAGCAAAAGACGATTTTGGCAAAATCACCGTGGATTTTATTACATCCGATAAAAAAGAACTTATTATTCCGGCAACAATTAACGGTGAAGAAATATCAAAATTAAGCAGTTCTGCTTTTGATGATAACGGGATTTCAGAAACAGAAACATTGACAATATCCGAAGGAATAACGAGTGTTGACACATTTATCGGAAAATCACTCAAAACCGTTTATCTTCCTGCAAGTTTAGAATATTTATACGACGGTGCATTTTCAAGCTGCAAAAATCTTGAAAATATTATTGTTTCAAGCGAAAATAAAAATTACAAAACAAAATCCGGCGTTTTATTTGACAAGAAAATGGATGTTTTATTCGCATATCCCGCTAATAAAAAAAGCCAAAAATATACTATTCCGAATACGGTTACCGCATTGCGCAGCAAATCGTTTTATCACGCTGATAATCTTAAAGAAATAGTTATACCGGCGTCACTTAAATCATTTGGCTTTTCTTGGGAAACACCTGTTAATGTTTTTGCATATGCAAATTCAATAGAAAAATTCACCGTTTCAAAAAACAACAAGAAGTTTTCTGCAAAAGACGGAGTTCTGTTTAACAAAAACAAAACCGTGTTATATGCATATCCTTGTGCTAAAATCAATAAATCATACACCATTCCAAAAACAGTTATTCGATTGATTTCAGATTCATTTACCAAATGTAAAAATTTAAAAAATCTTAAAATCACAAAAAATACAAAAAGAATGGATTTTTGTAATTTCAAAAATTGCAAAATAAAAAATGTTTATTACAGCGGTTCAAAAAACGATTGGAAAAAGATTTATTTTATTGACGGTGCTAATGAAAAAGTCGCTTACAACCAAACTGTTACAGGCTATACTTTAAATAAACTTTTAAAATCGGCAAAAATCCACTATAATGCGACGATATAATGCAGCTGATTATACAAAAACAAAAATAAATATCTGGGTCCCCGAAAAGCGTAAGCTTTTTGGGGAAAAGGAGGAGCAGCGGTATGAGTGCCGTGGCGATTTTAAAAAAGGATATAAAAAATCGCCACAAGCGATATATAGCTTGTGACGACGCGGTGGAAGAGGGTGGATTTTATCGCAGGTGCTATGCACCTTTGGACTAATGTCGAAACAGTCCACCGGACTGTTTCTCTGTCGTTCCTTGCCTCGCTTCACTTCGGCGTTCACTTCCATTAGTGGTTCGAATCCACACAATTATACAAAAAATAAAAACCAATCACAAAAGTGATTGGTTTTTATTTGGTGGAAGAGGGTGGATTCGAACCACCGAAGCTGAATAGCGACAGATTTACAGTCTGTTCCCTTTGGCCGCTCGGGAACTCTTCCATATTGGAGCTGGTGAACGGACTCGAACCCCTGACCTGCTGATTACAAATCAGCTGCTCTACCAACTGAGCTACACCAGCGTATCTCCAACGCTTGACTACTATATCATAATTTTTAATAATAGTCAAGCCTTTTTTTGATTTTTTTGAAATTTATTTGCCCCAATTTGATATAACTTCTTTAATCATATCGGGTTTTTTAGTTGTAATATTATCAGGTTTAATCACAAGCATTTTTTTAGCATTGCGCTGTGAATCAACAGTCCAAACAGAAAGCTTATATCCCTTTTTATGCAAAAGGTTTGAAAGTTGGCTGCCTGCAAATTTGTAGTTGCAGTTAATGCCTATTGCGCCTGTATCTTCAAGAAGTTTGATTATCTTTTGCCTGTAATCATCAGAAAAAGCCCTGAATTTTGACGGAGTATAATTAAGATAATAATCCATATTTGCGCAATTTGACGCTTTTACGGCTTTAACATTTATAACTTCGATACCTGTTAAAAATGAGCGGTCAATAAGATTATAATCCACCAAAAGTGCGTGAAGTGAGTTAAGCACACGGGTTTCCTTAATATCAAAATTTATTTTCATATCAGGAACATCTTTTATAAGCTTAAGTGCCTCTTCAAGCTCGGTTCCGTCATTATTCGTTACAACTAAATCGTGGTTCATAACAACAGTTTTGTCAGGGCGCTGGCGAATATCAAGTTCAATAATTTCTGCTTTATTTTTTATTGCCGCTTTAACGGAATCAATAGTATTCATTTCCGTATCAAAAGCACCTGTATGTGCAGTAATGGTAAAATCATCCATAAAAGAAAGCTTCCTTTCATCATAAGACTTGGTTACAGCATAATCGGCAACACCGACTATCATTGCAACGCTTGTCAAAAAAGCAAAAACCTGATATGAAAAATGCTTTGCCCAGGTGGGTGTCATATTTCGTTTTAAAAATCTTTTAAACTTTTTCCATTTAGAGATTTTTTGAGCCATACGATTACCTACTTGTCGTTATAAAAAAATCGGATATAAATAATAGTATGGGCGAAAAGGCCAAATAATGCCGAATCGCCCATTTTATATTATCTTAAAGAACCTGAATAGTTAGGTGCTTCCTTGGTAATTGAAATATCATGAGGATGAGATTCGATAAGGCCTGCGCTTGTGATTTTGATAAATTTAGCGTTTGTTCTAAGTTCTTCAATAGTGTGGCAACCGCAGTAACCCATACCTGAACGAAGACCGCCCATCATCTGATAAATTGTATCACCGAGAGGTCCCTTATAAGGAACACGGCCTTCAACCCCTTCAGGAACAAATTTCTTTGAACCCTTTTGGAAATATCTGTCTGCACTGCCCTTATTCATAGCACCGAGAGAACCCATACCGCGATAAACTTTAAACTGCCTGCCCTGATAAATTTCTGTTTCACCCGGTGATTCCTCACATCCGGCAACAAGTGAACCCATCATAACGCATGAGCCGCCTGCTGCAATAGCCTTAACAATTTCACCGCTGTATTTGATACCGCCGTCGGCAATTACAGGAATACCGTATTTATCTGCTCTTTCTGCCGAATCATAAATAGCTGTGATTTGCGGCACACCGATACCTGCAACTACACGGGTTGTACAAATTGAACCCGGGCCGATACCAACCTTAACTGCATCTGCACCGGCTTTAATAAGTGCTTCTGTTGCATCAGCAGTAGCAACATTACCTGCGATAAGTGAAATTTCAGGGAATGCATTTTTAACTACTTCAACACTCTTCATAATATTATGGCTGTGGCCGTGAGCAGAGTCAAGAACAAATGCGTCAACACCGGCGTCTGCAAGTGCTTTTGCACGGATAAGAACATCATCGGTTACACCCAATGCAGCAGCGCAAAGAAGTCTGCCCTTTTTATCCCTTGCTGTGTTAGGATATTTAACGCTCTTTTCAATATCTTTAATTGTAACAAGGCCCGAAAGCTTACCGTTTTCATCAACAAGCGGAAGCTTTTCAACTTTAGAACCCATAAGTACTTTTTTAGCCTCTTCAAGAGTTGTACCTTTAGGTGCTGTAACAAGCTGTGATTTCGGAGTCATAACTTCAGAAATTTTAACGCTGTAATCAGTCATAAAGCGCATATCACGGTTAGTGAGAATGCCGACAAGTGTACCGTCTTCTTCACAGATAGGCACACCGCTTATGCGATATTTATTCATAAGTTCTTCAGCATCACTTGCAAGGTGATTTGGTGAAAGGAAAAACGGATTTGTAATTACACCGTTTTCACTTCTCTTTACTTTATCAACTTCATCAGCCTGCTCTTCAATGGTCATATTTTTATGAATAACACCGATACCGCCTTCTCTCGCAATAGCAATTGCCATTCTTGATTCGGTAACGGTATCCATTGCAGCAGTCATAACAGGAATATTAAGTGTAATATCCTTTGTAAGTTTAGTTTGAAGCTGAACTTTATCAGGTGTTACATCACTCTCTGCAGGAATGAGAAGCACATCATCAAAAGTTAAGCCTTCTTTTACAAATTTTGCACCGTATTCGCTCATTAAAATTCCCTCCGTTTACAAGTATTAAATTATATTATTAAAATATTTTTACTATAATAGCACTTTTCAGGCAGATGTTCAAGTATATAATTTGCACAAATTATATTAAACTGCGGCAAATTTATTTGTTACTTACTTGCCCTTACAATTGCCCTTGCGGTTTGCTCAACTGTATTTTGCCCGCAATTTATTACTGCCTGCGCCCATTTATTATATAAAGGAAGTCGCCCTTTATACATATCTTCAAGTGTTTCACCGTCTTGAAGCATTATACCGCGAGTTTCAAGATTACTTATTCTTTTGCACATATCGTCATAGCTTAAATGAAGATAAATTATCTTTCCAAGGCTTTTTAAATGCTGCATTGCTTTATCGGAATATACAACAGAACCGCCTGTTGCAATTACCGTGCCTTTTAAATCAAGTGAAAGAATTGCCCTTTCTTCAGCCTTTGCAAAATATTCCACACCGTCGGTGTTAATTATTTCTTGCAAGCTTCTGCCTTCAAGATTTTGAATCAGCAAGTCTGTATCGTAAAAATTTTTAAGCAGCATTTTAGCCGATACAACACCGCAGGTAGATTTGCCGCTGCCCGGCATTCCGATAAGTACAATGTTTGAATTCATTTATTTTTTACTCCTGTTTTTACAATAATCATATAAAGGGCAAGAATCGCACTGCGGCTTTCTTGCCGAGCAGGTATCACGCCCGAAAAGAACTATTCTGTGGCAAAAATCGGAGCCTTCATCACTCGGCACGATTTTCTTTAGTTCAAATTCGATTTTCTTGGGGTCGGTAGTATTTACAAGCCCAAGCCTGTTTGAAATTCTAATCATATGGGTATCAACAACTATGCTTTCTTTACCGTAAACATCGCCCACTATCAAATTTGCTGTTTTTCTGCCGACACCCGGAAGTTTAATCAAATCTTCAATATTATCAGGTACTTTTCCGCCAAAATCTTCTCTTATCATTTTTGCCATACCTATAATTGAAGTTGCTTTGTTTTTATAAAATCCGCAAGACCTTATGTAATTTTCAACATCCTTTACATCTGCATTAGCATAATCATCAAGTGTTTTGTACCTTTCAAACAGCGCCGGAGTTACAAGATTTACCCTTGCATCCGTGCATTGTGCCGAAAGCCTGACTGCTACCAAAAGTTCAAAAGCATTTGATGAATTAAGTGAGCAAATTGCATTTGGATATTCTTTTTTTAATATTTCAATTACATTTAATACTCGCTCTTTTTTAGTCATTTCTTATTTTTTACCCTATCCCAATATGATTTAAACGCCTGTTCGTTTTTATTAGGCCCAAATTCATAATATTTTTTGTTTTTAATTCTGTCAGGAAGATATTGCTGATAAACCCAGTGGTTTTCATAATCGTGCGGGTAAACATAAAACTGCCCTTTCACTTCGGCATCTTCACCGTCAAAATGTTTATTTTGAAGCCTGCGCGGAATCGGCCCGTAATTTCCGCTTTGAACATCAGCCATTGCTTTATCAATCGCCATTTCGCCCGAATTACTTTTCGGTGCTGTTGCAACAAGGATAACTGCATCTGCAAGCGGAATACGCGCTTCCGGAAGCCCCACCATCATAGCTATATCAACAGCAGATTTAACTATCGGAATAATTTGAGGATATGCAAGGCCGACATCTTCACAGGCGCAAACCATAAGCCGCCTGCAAGCCGACGGTAAATCACCGGATTGCAAAAGCCTTGCAAGGTAATGCAGTGCTGCGTCCGGGTCAGAGCCGCGCATACTTTTTTGGTAAGCTGAAATTATATCATAATGTTCATCTGAATCACGGTCATAACGCACAGCACTTTTTTGCACAAGCTCCTTTGCAAGCGATGTTGTTATATTTTTTTCACCGTCAACAGTCGGTGTGGCAAAAAAGCAGTTTTCAACACTGTTAAGCGATTTTCTTACATCACCGCCACAGCCTGATGATATTCGTTTAAATACATCTTCTTCAATATCAAGCTTCACCTGATATTCATCAGCTAAAATATTAAACCCTCTTTTTATTGCAGGAATAACCTCATCAGGTTCAACACTTCTGAATTCAAACACGGTTGAACGGGAAAGAACAGCCGGATAAATATAAAAATACGGGTTTTCGGTAGTTGACGCAATAAGCGTTATTTTTCCGTTTTCTATAAATTCAAGAAGTGATTGCTGCTGCCTTTTATTAAAATACTGAATTTCATCAAGATAAAGCAGTATTCCGTTAGGTGCGGAAAAAGTATCAAGCTCATTAACTATATCTTTAATATCCTGAGTTGACGCAGTAGTACCGTTTAATCGGCGCAAGCTCCTTTTGGTTTTACTTGCAATTATTGATGCAACCGTAGTTTTGCCGACTCCGCTCGGTCCGTAAAATATTAAATTAGGAATATCACCTGCTTCAATAAGGCGCCTTAATGCCTTACCTTCGCCAAGCAAATGTTTTTGACCTACAACATCGTCAAGTTCAGTGGGACGAATACGGTCTGCAAGTGGTTTATTCATACATTCTCCAATAAATCAATTTAATACTGATATTATAAATAATATGTTATTTATTTTCATCACTTTGCGCTTTTGAATATGCACAGCCGCAAAAATTCTGGCGGTAAAGGTTATACTCTTTTGAAAGCACTATTGAGCGTTTATATCCCTCTTTTTTCTTAAAATCTGAGGGAAGCCATTTTACACCAAATTCTTTTTCAAGTTCAAAGCCGATTTCATTTATCT
>CAVLCX010000033.1:0-1158 GCA_963661525.1 bacterium | reverse complement strand
CCTAAAGCAGCGTTCCCCGCCCTCTTTGCAAAACTCATATCCCCTTGCAATATCAAAAAATTCGTTATAATCATAATCACAATCAAGAAACGATACGGGATATTCGGTTTTCATTTCACCGATAAGGCGCAGTTGCTCGCTCTTGCGTTTTTCATACTCCTCTTTAGGTGAAATATTAGGGTTATAATAAAGCACGGTTATTTTGAAAAACTGCGATAAATATTCAATAGTATAGCTTGAACAGGGAGCGCAGCAGCTATGTAGCAAAAGAGAGGGCGCCAAGTCCTCTCTCATATTTTGCTCTATCAATTTGTCTAATTCTTTTTGGTAATTTATCTTATTCATCAGCTTAAATAATTTTTCGGGTTTACGCGTGAACCGTTAAGTCTAACTTCAAAATGGCAGTGCGGGCCTGTGGAATTGCCGGTTGAACCGCTTTTTGCAATTGTTTCACCCTTTTTAACGGTATCACCCGGGGAAACAAGGATTGAAGAATTGTGAGCATAAAGAGTAACTACACTTCTGCCCTGCGAATCAGTACCGTGATAAATCATTATGTAATATCCATAACTGTAATTAAGCCTTTTAACAGTGATAACCACACCCTTTTGTGCCGCCGCAACTTTTGAGCCGGTTGCGCAAGGGAAATCTATACCGCCGTGATATTTACCCGAAGAATAATTAGGAAAACCTGCGGAAATGCCGTGATTACTCACCGGATATTTCATATTGAGTACAGCGTCACTCTTTGAATAAACATCGCTTTTGCTTTGGTCAATGGCTTCCACCTTTTGTGAAGTGTTGCCTGCAACTGCGGTAGTGATTTCATCAGGCGGCTTAACACCTGAAATAACAGCTTGAATTTCACTTTCAACCTGCTCTATCAACGCGCTGTCCTCATTTCTGAATTCGGTATATTGCTTATTTTGAGCAGTAAGTTCTGCCAAAAGCCTGTCACTTTCAGCTCTGTCGGTTGCAAGCGAAGCTTTTTTACTTGCAATTGAATTACTGTTTTGCTCAATAGTTTTTTGCTTTGCGTTAAGTTCCTTTTTTTGCGAATCAAGTTCCGCTTTCTTTTTATCAAATTCAGATTTTTTATCCGCCAAGCCATTCTTTTTAGTTGTAACTTCCTGCATTTTGGAATTTACTTCTTTAAGA
>CAVLCX010000032.1:0-10667 GCA_963661525.1 bacterium | reverse complement strand
GTTATATCACCGCGAATTCCTGTTATTTATATGGCTTTCACAATTGTGTTTGTTCTTATTTTCGCTTTAATTAAAGGTAGGCATATCGGCTTTGATTACAGCACTCTTAATTTCGCTTTAGGCAATTTATTAACCGGCGGACTTATGAGCGGCGCGGTATTTATGGCTACCGATTATACAACAAGCCCGATTACTAAAAAAGGCCAAATTATTTATGCTGTTCTTATCGGCTTTTTAACAGCTGTTTTCAGGGTTTTGGGTTCAAGTGCAGAGGGTGTTTCGTATGCAATCATTACCTCGAACCTTGTAGTACCTCTTATTGAAAAAATAACTGTTCCTAAAGCTTTCGGTATGCGTAAGAAAGAGGAGGCGTAAGGCGTGAAAGATAAATTTTTAAAAAACTGTCTTGCACTTTTCATAATAACTCTTGTTGCAGGTGTATCACTTGCATTTGTAAACGAGGTTACAAAAGAGCCTATTGCAAAAGCTCAGGATAAAGCAAGGATTGAAGCTTATGAGGTTGTATATCCTAATTCCGAATTTAAAGTTATGGATAATTATGATGAAATACTTAAAGTTTCATCAAAATCTTTGGAAAAAGAAAATCTTTCACAATGCAGTGTGGATGATGTTTTGGCGGCAACAGATAAAAACGGTAATTTAATCGGATATGTTTTTTCTGCCACATCACCGTCAGGCTATGGTGGGGATATAAAAGTGGCTATCGGTGTATCGAATAAAACAAATAAAATAACGGGATTTACTGTTTTATCCCATAGCGAAACTGCCGGCCTTGGTGCTAAAGCAACCGAAGATGAGTTTAAATCTCAATTTATCGGCAAAGCGGCAAATGGTATAAATTATACCAAAAACGGTGCAGCAAATGATACTGAAATTGATGCGATTAGCGGTGCGACTATAACTTCAAATGCAGTTTGCGAAGCTGTTGACAGCGCACTTGCTGTATATAACCATCAGTTAAAGGAGGTTGATTAGCTTGAAAACACCGATTGAACGCTTATATAACGGTATTGTTAAGGAAAATCCAACCTTCGTACTTATGCTTGGTATGTGCCCGACTCTTGCTGTTACTACTTCGGCAATAAACGGGCTGGGTATGGGGCTAGCAACCACAGTTGTTTTGGTAATGAGTAATATGCTTATTTCACTTTTAAGAAAAGTAATACCTGACGGTGTGCGTATGCCTGCTTATATTGTAATTGTAGCTTCATTTGTAACAATTGTTCAAATGGTACTTCAGGCTTATGTTACATCTCTTTATGACGCTTTAGGGCTTTATATTCCGCTTATTGTTGTTAATTGCATAATTCTCGGCCGCGCTGAAAGTTATGCTTCAAAAAATAAAGTTATTCCTTCAATATTTGACGGACTTGGTATGGGTTTAGGTTTTACAATCGGCTTAACTTCAATAGGCATAGTTCGTGAACTTATCGGCAACGGAAAAATATTTAATCTTCAGTTATTGCCTAAAAGTTATGAAGGCGTATCAATATTTGTATTAGCACCGGGTGCATTTCTTGTGCTTGCATTTTTATGTGCATTGCAAAATAAATTTGGTGCAAAAGGCGCAAACAGGCACACCAATGATGAAAATGTATGCGGCGGGGACTGCGCACACTGTAACTCACTGTGCAAAGAAACAGAAAATAAGGAGGTAAACAAATAATGTTAAAAACCTTATTTCTTGTTTTAATGACAACTGCGCTTATAAATAATGTTGTATTAAGCCAGTTTTTAGGTATTTGCCCGTTCCTCGGTGTATCTAAAAATGTTAAAACAGCGGTAGGTATGGGCGGTGCTGTTATATTTGTAATTACAATTGCAAGTGCAGTAACTAATCTTTTGTATACTTTTGTTATAAATAAATTACATATTACCTATCTAAACACAATTATTTTTATTCTTGTAATTGCGGCTTTGGTTCAGCTTATTGAGCTGTTTTTAAAGAAATATGTACCAAAGCTTTATCAGGCACTCGGTGTTTATCTTCCGCTTATTACAACAAACTGTGCTGTACTGGGTGTTGCGCTTACAAATGTTCAGGAAAATAATAATTTTATAACATCTGTGATTACAGGGTTTGGTACTGCTGTCGGTTTTGCTCTTGCAATTATAATTATGGCAGGAATTAGAGAAAGAATTGAAAATAACGATTTTCCAAAAGCTTTTAAGGGTACACCTGCTATTCTTTTAACAGCCTGCCTAATGGCAATAGCTTTTTATGGCTTTGGTTCATTAAAGTAGGAGGGGAGCAATATGGAAATTAAAAATATTATTATTGCTTCAGCAGTTGTTGCAATTGTAGGTCTTATTATTGCAATACTCCTCAGTGTTGCAGAAAAGATATTTCATGTTGAAGTTGATGAAAAGGAAATAAAAATCAGGCAGGCACTTGCAGGTAATAATTGCGGTGCTTGCGGCTATGCAGGATGTGACGCGCTGGCAAAAGCAATTGCCAAAGGTGAAGCTCCGGTTAATGCCTGCCCACCTGCCGGTAAATCAGGTGCTGATAAAATTGCTGAAATTATGGGTACACAAGCCGGTGATTATGTAAGGCAAACTGCTTTTGTTAAATGCTCGGGTACTTGTGAGGTAAGGCATCAAAAATATAATTATTACGGAACTCGAACTTGCACTTCAGCTTCCGTTACACCCGGTGGCGGTGAAAGAAGTTGCCAATACGGTTGTATGGGTTACGGCTCTTGCGCAGATGTGTGCGACAATCAAGCTATCAGAATTATTAACGGAAAAGCAGTTGTTGATAAAGAACTTTGCATTGCCTGCGGTAAATGCGTTAAAGCTTGCCCGTTAAAGCTTATTGAAATTGTACCATATGATTCAAAATATCGAGTTCAGTGTTCAAATAAACAGCGTGGTAAGGTAGTTAAAGATAATTGCCAAGCCGGTTGTATAGGCTGCGGTATGTGTGAAAGAAATTGCCCGAATGACGCCATTAAAGTAATTGATAACATTGCAAAAATAGATTATAATAAATGCAGCGAATGTGGGCTTTGCGCTCAAAAATGCCCAACTAAAGTTATTAAGGAATTTGTAAATTAAGAGAGGAGGGGACTTATGAAAAAAACAATCTCATTAGTCCTCTCCTTTGTTTTATTGTTTAGCTTATTTGGTTGCAGCAATAGTAAATATTCAAAATATTCAAAAAGCTTTTTAGATTTATTTGATACAGCTTCGTCTGTAACCGCATATGATATTTCACAAAGTGAGTTTGATAAAAAATATGATGAATTATATGCTCAAATAAAAAAATATTCAATGCTTTTTGATATATACAACAGTTATGATAAACTGAAAAATTTAAAATATATTAACGAAAATGCCTATAAATCTCCGATTAAAGTTGACGCAGAAATAATTGAACTTCTGACTTTTGGCAAGGATATTTATAAGCGTACAAAAGGATTAGTTAATATTGCAATGGGCAGTGTTTTATCAATATGGCACGATTACAGAGAAGAGGGAGAATCATTGCCCGCTCGTGATATGCTTATTGATGCATCAAAGCATACGGATATTGATGATTTGATTATTGATGCTGATAAATCAACTGTATATTTTAAAGACAGCGAATTAAAACTTGATGTCGGCGCAATTGCCAAAGGCTTTGTTTGCAATAAAGTTTATCTATTTATTACAGATAATGATTTGTGGCAGAGTGCTGTTATTTCACTTGGCGGAAATATAATCACAGTCGGCAACAAGCCGGATAATACTGATTTTATTATAGGAATTGAAAATCCGAATTCAAGCGAATATTTAGACAAAGTTGTTGCTAATGATAAAACAAGCGTTGTTACAAGTGGCTCGTACCAAAGGTATTATACAGTCGGCGGTAAAAAGTATTGCCATATTATTGATAAAAATACGCTTTTTCCGTCTGATTATTTCACTTCGGTTACAGTTATTTGTAATAACAGTGCGCTTGCAGATGCTTATTCAACAGCATTGTTTTGTATGAATTTATCTGACGGCTTACAATTTGCAAAAGATAATGATATAGAAGTCATTTGGCTTGATAATAGCGGTAAGATTACTAAAACAAGTGGGGTAAACAGTGCAAAATAAAAAAAGAAAAAATGATTTAATACTGATTTTGTCAATCATTATTATAACAGCTTGCGTATTCTTGATTATGAATCTTTTTTTAAAAAACGGTGATAAGGTATTGGTTGAGCAAAATTCAGTTCAAATAGCTGTTTTAGACTTAAATAAAGACTGCGTTTACAATGTATATAATGATAACGGTGATATTTGTAATACAATACAAATAAAAAACGGAAAAGTCAAAATGATTTACGCTGATTGCAAGGATAAGATTTGTGAAAATGATAAAGATATAAGTAAAAGTAATGAATCTATAATTTGTTTACCGAATAAGGTTGAAGTAACTGTAATCAGTGATAAAGGCGAAGATGTAGACGGGGTGGCGAAGTGAAAAAAATAGATGTAAAAAGACTTTGCACACTTGCACTGATGATTTCTTTGGCATTTGCATTTTCATATTTGGAGTCACTTATACCTATCAATTTTGGAATTCCAGGAATAAAGCTTGGCCTTGCAAATTTAGTTGTAATTGTCGCTCTTTATACAATGAATGTTAAAGATGCGTTTATCATATCATTACTTCGCATAGTACTAGCAGGTTTGTTGTTTAATGGCGCATTTGCAATGATTTATAGTTTAGTCGGCGGTTTGCTTTCGTTTGCAGTAATGTGCATCTTTAAGAAGTTTGATAAATTTACACCAATCGGTGTATCTGCATTTGGCGGAACAATTCATAATCTCGGTCAAATCATTATTGCCGGCATAGTTATGAATACATATAGGGTAATTTACTATTTTCCGATTCTTATGCTTTCAGGTTTGATTACGGGTATCGTAAACGGAATCATAGCAGATATAATTATTAAAAGAATTGATAAAAGTATTAAAGCACAGTAAACTTTATTAAACAGAATACTTAAAAATAAAGGAAATAGGGGTTCTTGACGAACCCCTAAAGTTATGTTATCATACATTTAGAAAAATTAACAATTGCACAAAATAAATACTATGAGTATAGAAAAGCACTTTGTAAGGCTCTTAAACGAGTTCATCAGAGTGCTTTTGTTATAATATAATAACTTACAGTATAAATATAATATAATAATAAATGACCTGACCGGCAATCATCTAAAGGTGATTAGGGGGCGGAGCTTCCTGCGCGCAGGAAGCAAGGTAGGCAAGTATAATTCTTGCCGGAGGGTGTGGGGTAACCTTATTAGCTAATAGCAATGCAAATAGCATTATTGTAATTTGTCTTTATCTTTTTTTATTTCGTCTGCTATTAGCTGCTGATTTAAAAATATTTCTAATCATTCTTTTGATAATGCAATATATTGCATAAATTATAAAAAATACAATAACAATAAAAATTACTTTGTATATTGGTTCTGAAGCGTTTTCAATTCCTTTGCTAAAAGCATCTTTTAAATTAGGAGTTAAGTTGCTTTCAAGTAAAAATAAAATATTGTTCATTATTTCAATCTCCTAAAATCGTTAGTTATTCCCAGTAAATAATCTGCTGATACATTGTAAAATTTGCAAATTTTTACTATTTCTTCTGGTGTGGGATTTATATCTTCCTTTTCAAGTCTGCTTATTTTTCTTTGAGACATTCCGAGTATTTTACCTACATCTTCTTGTCTTAATCTCGGTTCAGTAAATTCTCGTTGCTCTTTCATTCTTTCACCAAACATTTTTATTACCTCCAAATATATTTTAATAGACTAAATTTGACTATTGACATATAGTCAGATAATGACTATAATAAAAGTGTAGTCAATAACTGACTATAAGGAAGGTCGCTCGAAAGAGTGAAAGCACCAAGTAGCCCCGGGGTGGCTCCACCGGGGCAATTACCTAAATAAAAAATAATAAAAAGAATTAAAAGAAAGAAAGGAAATTAAGATTATGGAAGCAATAATAAAGGGTAATTTTGTAAAAAACGATTCAATTAAGAAAAAGGACGGTACGGTTTTAAATGTGGCTATTGTGTTAGCCGGAAACGAAACCGTGCAGATTAACAATATGATGTTTGGCGCGGATGTTAAACCGCTTCAGCCGGTCGAACTTCGTGTCAACATCAAAAACAGTCAGTATGGCTTGTACATTACACCGGTCACAACTGCTTAAAATATTAGCAATCATTATGATTGCAGGTGCTTTGTTACTTCCGCAAATGAACGCATACGCATATTCAACATCAGATGCAGAACTTGAACCGTACCAGGACAACTCGGTTATCAATGATTTAGGGTTTGATTTACCAACTTTTAAGTATAAAGTTTTGTATAAAAATAACACATATGTGCTTGATACTGATGTTACGCAGTATTTCTACATACTCGTTAATTACGAAGACTTGCAGTATTGTGATGTCAGTCTTGATAGCTTTTCAATGAGCAAAGGCAAATGCTGTATTGCTGTTGTTGATGTTAATTCATCATACAGCGGTGATTACAGATATATCGACTGCTCGTCATCAGAGGACTTTGAAAAGCAACTTGAAGAACTTTATCCAAATCAACGAATGAAGTTCGGTGACCTTGTAAGCTTTTATGTTCCTGAAAAGACAGTAATTAACGATTTCTCGAAGCTGATAAATTATCAGCAACTTGTCGATAAGCTCGATACGGTAACAACTCTTGTAATTGTTCTTTGTCTGGCTTCCGGCATAATCATTGGTTGTCATTTCCTCAAGCAATTCAGCTTTTGGAAGTGGTAATATTGCCAAGGGTTAGGGTCAATAGTTATCTCGCTGGTCTGCTCTGTGAGTAGGGCATGGAAATAATAAGGTGAATAAGTATGAATTTAAACGGTGGGGTTGAGATTTTAACCCTTGGTGTTGCAGGCGGCTTTTTGATAAGCTTTTTGCTATCAATATTTGGCTATGTTATTTATGAAGTATTTAAAATAATGAGGAAGTGATAAAATGCTTGATTTCGTAATTGCTGATGCGCAGGATTTATCAGAAATTTCTAAAGTTATGTCCGAAGCGTTTACGACGATATTAAATGACTTTAAAGATATAATGCTATATGTAATCAAGTATGCGGTACCTATTATGGGATTATTACTTGCTATGACAATCGGAATTAAAGCATATAAGCATATAACCGGTGTTGATGATGAACTTGATGCCGCTAACGCTAATACGGATGAGTTTCTTGATGAATATTATGACTGGCTTGATTCTCATCCTGATTATTAAACTAAATAAGGGGGTGAAAACAATGAAGATTAAAGAAAAGCTTAAGGCACACGCTTCAAAAATTGCAGCAGCTGTAACAGGCGGTGCAGTAATGATTGCCGGAGCTGTTCCGGCTTTTGCCGCTGACGGTTCAAACCTTACCGAAGACTTTAAAACAGCACTTTCAACTGCATTTTCAACAGTTAAGTCTGATGCCGTTAGCCTTATGACACTTGCCCTTCCAGCAGCTCTTGCAATTATGGGTATTGTTATTGCTATCAAACTTGGCATTAAATTCTTCAAAAAGTTCTCAAACGCTTAATGTTAAGAACAGTGATTTCATCTATAATACGGTCAGAATGCAGTATTCTGACTGTATTTTTTTAAGGTGAAAATGTATTACAAAATGCGGAAATGTGCGATTACCGGGAACGCTTGCTATTGCTCTAATTGGCAGTCCCCTAAAGAGTTTAGGGGTGCCTTTCTGTTTGAACGAGCGAAAGCGAAGTGAGTTGTAGTTGGCGGGGTTTGACGAATGAGTAGCCTTTACTATTCCGTCACAAGCGAAAGAAATCTATATGAAAGGGTGATTAGATGACTTCAGAGTTTACAGAGATTATTAGTTTAAGAGTAGATGATAAGTTACTTTATCAAATTAAAAACAATCTGCGTACCGGCGAAAACTTAAGCGACTTCATCAGAAAAGCAGTGCGTAGTTATTTGGCTATCGTACAGACAGAGTAGGGGGTGATTTTATGACTGAAAGATTATTTGAACTTCGGCAAAGTAATAAACTTGCCGCTAAAATTCTTGTAGTGTTTTTTGTAATTGCGCTTGCAATGGTAATGGCATTTGCTCCGCCGGTAGAAACGGTAGCACTCGCAAATGAAGTTAATCAAGTATGTGCAGCTGTCGGTGTTATTGTAGGAGCTGTTGCCGGAACTATGACAACTAGTGCAATTCTTCAAGCTGCAGGTATTACTACTGTTGCAATATTATCTGGCTGTGTGTCTGCTTTAATTGCATTTCTTGTTGCTATGGGTGTTGGAATGGCTGTTTCTGCTCTCATTACAACGCTTACTTCAGAAAAATCTTTAAATTTGTTTGGTGTTAGTTTTTTTAAAGCTTTAAAAGATGTCTGGGATTATAACAAGCAAAAAGTAGTCTGCAGTGCTGCAGTATTTCAGATGATAGTATCAAAGATACGGCAAGCGCTTGGTATTGAAAGCAAGGATAACAATTCAGGATATAGCTCAACCTTTAAAGCCGTAACTGCAGTACCTACTATGTCGGATTTTGATTTGCCGGAGCTCGATGGTACTGAAGCTCGATACAATGAAATCAGAGACGGCGGAGTTGTTGGCGATATAAAAAGCTTGTATCAATCTAAAAAGACTTGGTTTAGAACAGACAGCGTTTATATTGACTCAAAACTATGTTATTATTGTGACGTTTTTAATGTTAGTACATATCATGACCCACCTGTTTTAGCTTTAACTCCTTGTGTAAATATCAATGCTAAAGAAATGTATTTGCCTATTATCAGTGTAACTACAGGCTTATATGCTTCTCCTTACACTTATTACGGCTTTTTTGTTAATCGCAGCACTTGCTACAAAGGGAATTTGATTTATACCGGTAACGGTGATGAAGTGAATATAATTCAAGGTAATACAGGTTATCACCTGTATTGTATTCAACCTGACGGTAAGATTGTTAAGCCTGAAAGCATTGCTAATTTAATCTATCTTGTACTTTATAAAAATTATAATGTAGTTGCTACAAAAATATCAGATGATGTATTAAGCGGTAATGATAACGTATCAGATGTGTCTGACTCTGATGCAGCTAATGTTAATACCTTTGATAATGGTAATTTAAAAAATCTTGGTAAAACAAAATCCATTGATGGCACTTACACCGAAAAGAAAGACCGTACTAAAGCTATATATGATAGCATTAAGAGTACCGGTAAGACTGATGTAAAAGGTGAAGTAATACTTGATTCTGTTGGTTTGTCTGAAGCGACTGCAATTGATACCGTAAAGGCTTTAGATGTGTCTGATGTAATCGGTGTAGTAGGTGTAAGTGCAACCGATTTGGCTGTGACAGATACTGCAACCGGTGAAGAAACAAAGATTGATGCATCTGCAGAAGAAGCAATACCTTTTGACCTCGGTCCTAAACTTATTAAGTTTTCTGCAGAAGGAATTGCTGACAAATTTCCTTTTTGCCTGCCGAAGTTTTTGTACAATCAGTTAAACATATTGGTAGCTGATGCAAAAGACCCAAAGTTTACAATACCGTTTAAAGTTGAAAGTGCTAATTTATCCGGTGATATTGATTTAGACTTGACAATGGGCGGTAAGGCAAAGACGGTAACTAAAATAACAGACTTCTTTTTATGTGCAGCATTGCTTGTAGGCTTGGTTTTTGCTACCAAAAAGCTTGAATTCTAAAGGGGTGATGAAATGATAACACTTTCAATAGAATCAATTGTATCAAATGTCTGGTACTATTTATGCAAGGGTATAGCAAGTATCTGTGATTTTATAATATCATTCTTCCCGGATAACAAAATGGAAAATTTATCTGTCCCGGAAGAAGTAGCTAATATATTAGGCTATGTCAATTACTATTTGCCGGTTAAACAGTTTATAGTGATTATATCAGGTTGGTTGCTTTGTCTGATAGCATTGATGATTTATAGACTTTTAGCAGGCTTCTTCAGACTTGTAGGGGGTGGGTAATATGATTTATCTTTATTCCGGTGTACCCGGCTCCGGTAAGAGCTACCACGCTACTATGGATATAAGGGAATTTGCAATTGAAAAGAAATTGTATGTTATTACAAATTTGCCTGTTGATTATGATAAATTGTGTAAGCATAGCTCTGTGAAGCCTTCAGAAGCTCGTGAGCGTGTTTTTATCAAGGATAATGAAGAAATAACAGTTGACTACCTTAAGGAATTTTCAAGGGAACATTTAAAGCGAGGTAAAGAAAATCAATGCTTGTTAGTCTTTGATGAAGCCGGTGATAAGTTCAATGCAAGAGACTTCAGCGCATCAGACAGAATGGAATTTGTTAAGTTTTTCAGAGTTCACCGGCATTACGGTTACAAGGTTCTTTTAGTCTGCCAGCACGATAGATATCTTGATAGACAAGTCAGAGGCTGTATTCAGACTGAAATTGAGCATAGAAGCTTTAAATACTATAAAACCTTTGGATTTTTGCTTTATATGCTCTTTGGCGGGCTTTTTCAGACGATTAGCTATAATTACCCTATAATCAGTCAAGGCAGGAAAGCAGCGCGTACAGGCTCTAAAATCATAAGATTAAGAAAAAAGTATGCAAATATATATAACACTTTTCAATGCTTCGATGATGATTTAA
>CAVLCX010000031.1:8035-10702 GCA_963661525.1 bacterium | reverse complement strand
GTGTCTAAAAGGCATTTTTGCCCTTTATTTTTAAATTACACTAATGGCAGGTGCTGATATGAAATTTAATAAAAACGGTAAATTTAAAATTATGCAGATTACTGACATTCAGGAAATATACAATGTTTCACCGGATACATTAAAATTACTTGAAAGTGCAGTTAAAAAGGAAAAGCCTGACCTTGTAATATATACAGGTGACCAAATTAAAGGTTACGGTGTAACATACAAAGGTATGGGCAGTGAATTAGTAAACAATGTTGCCAAAACTATTGATAAGCTAATTGAGCCTGTTACAAAAAGGAACATTCCTTTTGCTGTTACATTCGGCAACCACGACAGGCAGGTCGGCATAAGCAATAAAGAGCAATTTGAGCAAATATATAAAAAGTACCCAAGTTGTGTCGGTGTTCAGGCAGAAGGCATTGACGGTGGCGGCACCTGCTTTTTAAGCATTAAATCTTCACAAGATGAAAACAAGGATGCATTTGGAATTTACTTATTTGACACAGGCACAGACGCAAAAGGCGGCGGATACGAGCCTTTTGACACCAAAATAATTGACTGGTATAAAAAAACAAGAGATGATTTAAAAGAAAAGAACGGTCATTATATCCCCTCTCTTGTTTTCCAGCACATTCCGATGTTTGAGCATTACAATGTATTAAAGCAAGTAAAGAAAAATGAAAAAGGTGCAATTCCTGCTTTCAGAATTCACAAAGGTGAATATTATAAAATTGATGAAACAAAATGCGTTGAAGGCTCTGTTTTACTTGAGCCGCCGTCAATCCCTGACATAAATACGGGTGAATTTGACGCACTAAAAGAAAAGGGCGATATTCTCGGTGTATATGTCGGGCATGACCATAAAAACAGCTATGTAGGCAAATATGACGGAATAGACATAGGATTTACGCAATCAAGCGGGTTCAATGTTTACGGTAACGGAAAAGAACGCGGTGTAAGATGCTTTATAATTGATGAAAACAACCTGACAAATTATGAAACATACACAAGAACCTACCGCCAATTATGTGACGGCAAATTACACAAACCTATTTATGACGCACTTGCAAAAGTAATGCCGACTACAATGGATATGGCTAAACCTATGATTGCAAAAGCAGTAGGTATCATCATAGCAGTAGCGGCAATTATAGTTATACTCACAAAATTCTTATAAGGAGAAAAAATATGCCTGAAGAAAAGAAGAAAAAAGACAATGCCTTTATACGATGGACAGAAAAGCACGCAGAATTTTGGAAGTTTATAAAATTCAGCTGTGCCGGCGCACTTTCAAATATACCTGAATTTGCAACACAAATGATTTTGGTATACCTTGTATTCAAATGTGCCGATTCTCCGCAATCAAAAGAAACACAAATTGCATATTACTGCTCCACATTCGTGGGCTATGCAGTTGCATTTATACTTAACAGAAAAATAACTTTCCACGCTGATGCGAATCCGATAGTATCAACCGTTCTTTATGTAATTATGGTTATTTTCACTATTTGGGCAAAGGGCATAATCGGGCCTTGGCTTTCACAGTTTACAAACAGTTTTCTTCCTGTTGCGCTTGCACCCACTGTTGCAACTCTTCTCGGAATGGCAATTCCTACTGTTTGGACATATCCTTGCAACCGCTTTATTATTCACAGAAAGAAAAAACCTGCACAAGAAGAAAAATAAGATTGACAAAGCATTAAATTTAAGTATAATGAAATTAAGCAAGGAAGCGCCAAAGTTTCCTTGCTTTTTAATTAGTACGCTTTTTGGAGTAAAATATGAGTGAAATAATTTATTCAACCGGAATTGACATAGGCACTACTACCACGCATTTAATAATAAGCAAGCTTACAATAAGTGTAAAAGAGGGCTTTGGCTCGGCACCGAAAGTTGAGATAGACGATAAAGAAATAATCTATATGTCAAAAATTTATTTCACCCCGCTTGAAAATGACGGTATAATAAGTGCAAGCGGTGTTAAAGAAATAATTGAAAAAGAATATCAAAAAGCGAATATATCACCAAATATGTTAAAAAGCGGCGCAGTAATAATTACAGGCGAAACCGCTAAAAAGCGCAATGCAAAAAAGCTATTATTTGAAATTTCAAAATATGCAGGTGATTTCATCATTGCCGAAGCAGGCGGTGAAACAGAAAGCATCCTTGCCGGAAAAGGCATAGGCGCACAGAAAATGTCTGCAAATGATTCAACCGTAGTATGCAGTATTGATATTGGCGGAGGTACAACTAACATTGCTGTGTTTAACAATGGCGAAACAGCAGCGGCATCGTGCATTGATATTGGCGGAAGATTAGTAAAAATAAATAAAGAAAGCCAAAGAATCGAAGATATTTCGCAAAGCATTATGCCGACTTTAAAAAGATACAATATAAAAGCAGAAAAAGGCGATATTTTAACACCTGATTTAAAAGAAAAATTAAGCAATTTATTGTTAAATGAAATTATAAATGAATTAAACAGATTGCCAAAAGCCGACAGGTATATTTTTTCAGGCGGAGTCGGCGAATGTATATCAAATAATCATGATGAATTTGAATTCGGCGATTTAGGTGTACTGCTTGCAAAGAAAATAGAAAAAAGTGAATTTTACAGAACAAATAATTGCTCAAAGGCAGAAAATTCAATCAGAGCTACTG